>PMDM01000482.1:5861-6029 GCA_003155565.1 Methylococcaceae bacterium
CCTAAAGATAACGACCCAGTTAATGGTATAGAACTGATAACCCCCGGTAAATAACAATAAGAGCCACTTGCAATTGCTGGCCCAGAACGGGGTGTTTTAAGTGTACAACGGGCCACAGGTCCAATTCCAAAATAAATACTCCAAGTACCCGCAACATTCGCCCGATTA
>PMDM01000134.1 GCA_003155565.1 Methylococcaceae bacterium
CGCAAACAAACTGGATTTACCTGCGCCATTGGCACCAGTAAAACCCACTTTTTGGCCTTTATGGATGGTAAATGAAGCATTGGAAAATAGCACTCGTGCGCCACGGCGCAGGGCTATGTTTTTAAAATTTAGCATAGGGTAGGGACTTCAGGGTAAAAATACGGTAACTCAAATGAACATGGAAGGTTTCAATCAGCCAAAGAGCTTAGCGTGGACATATATCACAGCAGGAATCTATCAATGTCGAGCGCACTATGAAACACGCCTAGAATATCAATTTTCTCCAGGCTTTTTATCAAATATGCGATTCGATAATGTCCATACAGTAAAATGCGTATATCACCGTCAGCTTCCTTGCGATACATATATCCCATCTCTGGAAAATCACGTAAAAGCTGGGCTTTTGCATAAATTCCTAAAACAACATTTGCCGCTGCAATTGGTTTGTCTTGCGAAATATAGTCGTAAATATCCCGCAGCCACAGATCGGCTTCCGCAGTCCAGTTTATTTCTGCCACGTACGTATACGATGCTCCATTTCTTCGTTAGGGATTGTTCGGCCTAACCGAGAATCCGCTAAACCTCTTTCCACCATGCGCGAAAAAGCGAGTTCGCGCAAAATCTCATCAAAGCTGCTGTCGTCAGGTTGGGCTTGGATTATTTCAGCAACTCTTTCTTTAACTGTTGGCATAGTTAAAACTCTCCCGTGGATTATGAGCACATAAGTAAAAATTTTTCCGCTTTACAAGCCACACGCCATGTTTAAACATTTTCAATACTCAATTTCATGTTATATTTTTTGCAAGTTACAAAATTACTTGTAGAACATGCAGCTTTTAAGCCTTTATGTATTTCACTGGCGACAATCACCCCATAAACATCATTCTCTGGAAATTTTTCTTTTATATAACCCATGTACATTGATATTTGACCGAACACTCCATAAGTTGCCGTACCTGCTTTTAGCTCAATTACAAGTAACTCATTTTCCTTTTGAAGCAGCAAATCTAGCCGTACACCTTCGATTGAATATTCAGACCCTATTAATAAGACGTACCCAGGAAACAGCTCACTTACCTGGCTTTCCATTGTTTTGTGCAAATACCTCTCGTATGGATTAGGTGGGCTAACGATAACTGAACCTGAGTCAGAATCATACTCAGGTTCAGGACGGATATCTTTGTCTTCAATAAAGTTGTTGTATTGAACAATTGCATTTCTAGCAGAACCATTACCATAGTCGCCAATCTTTCTCTTAAGGCCACCAAGATCATACAGTTGCCTAATTTTCTGAACGGTGTCCAAATCCGTTATATTAAAAATGTCTTTACCATAATCTTTAGAAAGATGATTTAAGCCAGAAATATATCCATTCACAGAGGTTGGTTTATACCCTTCAGTGGTGAGATATTCTTTAAATTTGTCTTTCATATTAATTATTTAGATGTACTGTATATTGTCATCTGCAATATCTACGACTTCGTTTATCTTACAAAAACGATTTTGAAAAATTCTTCTGAACTTTATTTTACCCATGCATCTCAATCATCTTTTCAACTTGCTTAGCAAAAGCCTTTAAATCGCCTCTTTTTAAGGTAGATTCAGGGATTACCAAGGCGGTAGCCAAGTCGAGGTAGATATAAACATAGCCTTTACCGTAATCCACCCTGACCAGCTCCGACCAGGCCATTTTGTTCTTGCCGCTGGGTGATTTTTCATGCAGATGGTTGGGATTAGCCGGGTCAATCGTCAGCACGTAAGTGCCAAACATGGCTTTTCTTTCTTTATGTGTATAGGTTTTAAGTACCTGCCGTCCTATATTCAGCATGATGACTTGTGGAGAAAACAGTGCCCAAAGCACTGCAACCAGCATGATATAGCCAGTTGCTTTTAAATCGGCATAGTAGTAATAGTAGAAGGTACCAATCAGCATCATGATGCCCGGCACTATCCAACGGTTCTTTTTTATTTGATTCCGGTATTCATCGGTTCTCATGAAGCGCATTTCGTTAAAATGGATTAAATCGTCTTCTCTGAACTCGTATTCAATTTCAAGCATGTTGTTGGTGTGTGTGAAAGGTTAAAAGAATCATCGCAAAATTTTAGTAAATCTTTTTTCAATATCCCGTTAGTGCATCTTGATTTTTGCATGGGCGCTGCGCCTGAACAAATTGGATAGCGTCAATAATGCAGTCCGGTAATAGCCGTGTATCGCGACCTGGTGCATTTTATAAAGTGATAGATAAACCACTCTGGCAATAAATCCCCCAATCGTTACTGAACCCATCAGGTTACCCATTAAATTACCGACCGTGGAATATTTACCCAAAGCCACCAGCGAACCATAATCGTAATACATATATTTTACCAGCGGCGCGTCCGATAATCGGTTAACAATCGACTTACACAAGGTTGTCGCCTGCTGATGCGCGGCTTGCGCCCTGGGAGGTACATTACCCTTATGTCCAGGCCAGGGACAAGCGGCGCAGTCGCCGATAGCAAAGATGTTATCGTCATTCGTCTTTAGGGTTTCATCAACGACTAATTGGTTGATTTGATTGGTTTCCAAACCATCCAACCGTTTTATCCAGTCCGGCGCTTTAATACCTGCGGCCCATACTTTCAGGTCGGCTGGAATCATTACGCCATCCAATGTTTTGATGCCTTTTTTGGTTACTTCGATCACGCGGCAGCCGAGTTTCAAATCTATGTCCAGCTTGGCCAATTGGTCTTGCGTCGCTGTAGCCAGCTTACTGGGCAGAGCAGGTAATAATTGTGGAGATGCTTCAATAATGGTCAGTTTGACATTGCTGGATT
>PMDM01000107.1:0-1011 GCA_003155565.1 Methylococcaceae bacterium
TAATCACAGGTTTAACCCACTACCCTCCCAGGTTAATACATCGTGCTTAAAGCTAGGTTCAATCCTAAACGAATTTAAGCTTGATTTCTATGAAATAATTCACGGCAAAATATATAAATACATGGTAACTGGCAATTGATTCGGTAATCTGAATGCCATTTTGAACGTCCGGAGTTGGCAGTTGATAAAGGGTACACGGAACAACCCTCAACGCCTGCTTATGGCCGGACAATCACATTCATTGAAGTGAAAGAATTATATTTTCGAACGGCTGGTATGGAGAAGCAAAATTTCAATGTTTTTATGTCGAGGTTAGATTCTGCTTATAGCACCTCAGCGCAAAATTCCGCAGTATTAACAATTCGGGTTCTACCCACATGATACCCTGTTGCAACAAACCTTTACATTTGGCGACTTTTGCCTACGCTAAGTTTTTCCGGCACCTCGAATATAATCAAGGCTCCTGAACTACTTCGTCCTTCAACACATCGAATGCGTTGAAAGCAATATTCAGGCTGAGTTTCAAGTTGATGATACTTGCAATGGTAGTGCTGGTAAAAATACAAAGCATGATAGCGATTTGGTATTTCACCGCTAGCCAGGGTTCACTGCCACCCAGGATTTGCCCAGTCATCATGCCAGGAAGGGATACCAGTCCCATGGTACCCATGCTGGCTATGGTCGGATTGATCGCTGCTTTGATGGCGTCCCGAAAATATGGCCGCACCGCCTCCCAGCGGGTCGCACCCAGCGTTAGAAAGGTCGCGTATTCATCCTCGTTCTTGCGTATTGCCGAATAAAAGCGTTCAAGGGCGATGACGTTTCCTTGCAAACAGTTGCCAAGGATCATACCCGCCAAGGGTACGATATAACGGGCATCGTAAAAGTGTGTCGGTTGAATGACCAGGATCACCAAATAAGCGGTGGAGAACAGGATGCTGAAAGTAATCGCTGTAAAGGTGGCAAGCGCAAAATAACGTGCTTTAAGCCCTGCACGCCTTAAAATGCTGA
>PMDM01000107.1:1034-7834 GCA_003155565.1 Methylococcaceae bacterium
CGCTATATCAAGGGTTTCCATTACGCTTAACCTGTATTAATTGGCCCGCCTCAAGTTCAAAAATAATACCGCAGTGTCCCATCCATTCAGGGTCGTGGGCTACCGAAAGCACCGTGAGCTGTGGGTCAGAGAACACATCCAACACTGCCCGTTTGCTTTCCGCATCCAGGGCGCTGGTCACTTCGTCAAGTAGATATAATTGTTTACCCAATAATAAGCCCCTTGCCAGGGCAACCCGTTGTTTTTCGCCCCCGGAAATACGGGAGCTAGCACGGCTTAAAATAGCAGTTGGCAGTTGCAGCCGGTCTAACACTTCAATGAGCTGGGCTTCCGTGGGGCGGTGATCGTGATGCGTTTTATATTGAAAAGGTAGTAATAGGGCTTCGCGAACGCTTTCGGCTCCCAACATTGGTTCTTGCCCAATGTAAGCAGCGCAGCTTCGAATGCTTTGCACAGAACTCGGTGTCAAGGGTGTTTCCTGAAAATAAACTGTGCCGGATGATACGGTGTTGAGTCCCAACAAAGTCTTTAGGACACTACTTTTGCCTGATCCAGATTTGCCACATAACACCGCATGTTCCCCAGGAAAGAGGGAAAAGCTAACGTCGGATAATATAGTTTTGTTGTGGGCGGTGACTGAAACTTGGTCGAATCGAATAAGTGCTGGCATTGCTAATTGTAACGTGGGGACGGCAGTTAGGGATACGTCCAGGGTATCTCCGGCTTGTTACTAGGAAAAAACAAGAAATCTTCTTGTCTCTGGCCGGACACATCGAATTGCACCTTGGCCTCAATCAGGGCGAACCCTCAAAAGCGGATTTTGCCGGTAGTAAAGTTCCAGTTGACAATGGACACTAGCGAAATGAGCTTTCAGGACTTCAGGTGCGCAAAAAAAATATTCGCTGATGACCGCAAAAAACTCCGCCGGGCTGGTGGCAGCGTAAGGGTCAATACAACTGCGATGGTGATGTTCGACCCGTTGCACCAGGCTTTCATAGGCTGCGCTAAGCGCAGCTGTCCACTCTGTAATGGGCATGCGGTAATGTAATGGTGGAAAACCGTCGGCTGGCCCATTTAACATGTCCAGCTTATGGGCAATTTCATGGATCACGACATTGCGACCGGGTTGTTTCCCCTGGCTATCCCTCTCAACATCTTCCCATGACAATATAAGCGGTCCACGCGACCAGGACTCGCCAACCAGTGCCCTTTCCTGATGATGGACGACACCCGCCATATCCTTCATCCCTACCTACCAGAAAGGCACTGGGGTAAACGATAATGTCAATCCAGCCTGACAAACAACCCATGCCAAGATGAAGTACGGGGAGGCAGGCTTGAGTGGCGACCGTCAAACACATGGCATCCGTGAGCTGAAGCCCTTGTGCCCCGACGAATCGTTTATCGTGCAGAAATAGTGTCGTCAGTTCGCGCAAGCGTGCTTTTTCAACCGCTGTCATGCCTTGTAAAACAGACAACTTTTCTGTAACTTCCACCCAAAGGTCATGCGCAATGGCATGTCGATGTAGAATGTAACGAATCCGTGCGCGTTTCAAAATATTCATCTCAACCAAAAGATATATCCTACATGGATCAAATTATCAGACTTTTATGCCAGATTTTAACTGACCACTTGACTCACCAAGCGTTAATTTTCTAAGAATATGATTTGTTAAGAAATGTCTAATGAAACTTCCCTCATTTTAAACAATCTGGAAATACGACGACTTTAAACTTAAAAATACAGCTCTCCTTATCAATACAGCTAAGTCGCATTACAATATTCATTCCACAAGCAAATATGAAATTTGAAACAGAAAATTGGATTTAATTTAGTTGGAAATTGTCCTAAATATGTAATCCATGTTTATTGATTACTAGAAGGAGAAGGCCAATGATTACAGAAATAGGCTTGCTGAGAACAGACATTCCGAGGCTGGAGAAAAAGTTTGGGAGTACCAACCCATTCGTCGAGTTGTTGAAAAAGCAATTAACTTTCTTGCAATCTCAAAAGAAACACAAGACACAGTAAATGCATTTCATCCGGGATTGTGACGATTAAAAGATGTCACACCCTGATGGGAAATGAAGCTGCAAACAAGCAACTATTTCGCTTGGACGGTCTGCCTGAGCTAGGACAATGACAAGGCCTACCGGCATTCCAAACAAGCCAACCGCATGCTGAGTGCTGCCTTTGCCGAAAGGCTCAAACCCTTCCAAATAACCTTTAATGCTTGCCATCCGGGCGATGTCAATTCCGTGTTGAGTAATAACCTGGGCTTTGGCGGCCATGAAACACCCGACCAAGGTGCAGAAATGCCGTTTTGTCTGGCGACCTACCCCATCAGTCAAGAGACTACCGGACGGTATTTCGAACATTTGGCTGAAACAAATGGCCCATTTGCACAAGATAAAGAAACAGTAAACGCTCTTTTTGAGGTTTGCGCTAACTACGCAAAAATGAATTAAGTAATAATTCATCAAACAGTGGATCCCTATCCCATTGTTCGCAAACAACTGACATGTAATAATTCCTGCAATTGATAATTTCAATTGAAAAAACTTACGGTATCATTTGAGGCAAATTCAAAGTGATCACTTTCTGAAATAAGGCTAAGGCAATCAAAAGCCAAAAGGAGAGGTTGGCTAGTAATTTTTCAATCGCGAGGAGAAAACCATGTCCCAACTCATTTTCGCCGCCCTGTTCTTCATTGCCCTGCACGTCGGTGTCGCAGGCACTTCAGCCCGAGACCGCGCCATCGAAAAGCTGGGTGAAAACATCTACCGCGCAGCATTTTCCTTGCTTTCCATTTTCGGCATTGTCTGGCTGTCCCATGCCTACCGGATTACCACTTACATTGAGACCTGGGGGCAACTGGCCTGGTTCAAACCCATCGCGGCAATCCTGATGTTGTTGGTGTTTCTTCTCGCCGTGTTGGGGATGGCGACACCGAACCCCATGGCTGTGGGCGGAGAAAACCTGCTGATGGCTGATGCACCTACACGCGGGATACACCGTGTAACCCGGCATCNNCCCGGCATCCTTTCCTGTGGGGAGTTGCGCTGTGGGCGTTTGTCCATTTGGTCGCCAACGGCGATGCAGCCTCCCTCGTATTGTTCGGTTCGCTGTTCGTGCTGGTGCTGGTCGGGATGGTTTCCATCGATGCCAAGCGGAAGAAAGCCTGTGGCCTGCATTGGGACAATTACGCCGCCGCGACTTCAATTATACCTTTTCAGGCCATTAAGCAAGGCCGGAATCAGCTGGTCATCGTTGAATTCAAAGTTTGGCAATTAGTGCTGGCCCTAGTGCTCTATCTCGCCGTGATACATTTTCACCAATCCTGGTTCGGGGTTTCCCCGTTGTTCTGAGAAAATATAAGTAAGCAGCCACCGACTGATACAATCCAGTAACTGGTTAACAACTACTAAATTATGAAACTTACTTAGATTCAGATAGGGACAATAGGATCATCAGTTACAAATGTCAGAACCAATCAAAAAATTAGTTTTTGCAAGAAAAGAAGAACCTGGGTTATTGGAAAAACTAGGGGCGGCTTATTACCGCCACCTCGGCAAGAAATCGGGCACAGACAGCATCCCAAACCTGACTATCGACCAGTTGCCGGCGGATGTCACGCTGCAAGCGCTCGCCAGTAATATCACGGTATTCGCGGCCATTATTGCTTTTGCAATCGGTGCATTGACCACGTTCGTAACAGTATGGGTGGAATGGACTTACCATTCCATATTTGCTAAACAGGACTATTACATTTTATACGGTAGCGTGTTGGCGTTGATGTTGGTCGTAGAGTTAACGGTGTTGTTCTGGTTGGGCCTTAAAACTGTTTATAGCCTTGCCTGTTTAATTGGGCATTATCAGGGGGCAACAGACTCAGCTCCCCCTGTCGATGACGCTGTCCCTAATATCTTGGCTCGGGCAGCGCTAGAAGTCCCTGACCCGGTCATCCATTACCTGGATATTGACCCGCTCAAGCATTTGTCCAAATCCAAACTCTTTTTGGTTGCCGTCTTATATAAAGCCAAAGTGCTGTTGACCAGTCTCGTGGTGAGGTATTTGTTGATCCGTACTTTTGGAAAAGGAGGAGCGCGGACAGCCTTCAGTTGGGTTGGCATTCCCATCACCGATTTCTGGGATGCGTTTACCCTTTATAAAGTCGCCCGTGAAGCCCGGTTAAGGCTGTTTGGTCATAAGCTGGCTGAGCATCTGTCCACTCAAGTCTTGACTGACGCGATCCTTACCCAATTAAGCCCACTAGCCCGTGAAGGTGCGGTCAGGGCAGCCGCCACCATGATGGTATTGGCCCAGCATTATCACCCCAATATGCTGGTGCTTTTAATGCGGCTAGGCGACACCTTTCAGTTTCAGGAAGGCTGCGAATACGACAACTGGGAAGATTTTCTATCGGTTTTAGATAAAGTAGCGTTACATGAACGCTATTTTTTATTGGATCTGCTCAGTGTTTCGGCGGCATTTGATGGCCGGTTGTCCCGCTTGGAAAAACATCATCTACCGGAAGCGTTCAAGGAATTGACGGACGTTTACATGACGAGAACCCACCAATTGTCGGCGATGCTTGTTTCCGGCCAATTGCATGCGGCCAAAGAACTTTGTACCTTGGATTTCAATCCGGGTTGATAGGGGCATTCGGGGGGCTTAAACCTGAAAGCAGTGTCCGGACTTCAACAGAAATCTACTTGAATCCACACTACTAAGCATCCTTACTATGGGTGCATACATGAAAATTTATGCGCGGAATGAATCGCCCTGACCCTATTGCGAAAAAACATGGGGCTGAATTATCAGTTGACCTTAAAGAAACCATTACTTATTTATGGCCTTACCTTTGGCAGTTTAAAGGCCATGTGATTTGGGCCGTACTCGCCTTAATCGGCGCAAAGGCAGCAAGCCTCTTAATGCCCTGGGCACTTAAAGAGATAGTCGATTCCGTTGACAGAAGCCTGCATCCAGAGCTGTATTTGCCGGTTCTTTTTATCATCTTTTACGGTTTGTTGCGTTTTGGCAGCGTGTTCTTCGGGGAAATTCGCGATGCGCTCTTTGGCCGCGTGACAGAACATGCGATGCGTAATGTCGGTTTGCGGGTATTCAAACACTTACATTCCCTCGAATTGGCGTTCCATCTCGACCGCGCTACTGGCGGCATTAGCCGAGACATTGAACGCGGCACGAGTGGTATCAGCTTTTTGATGCGCTTTTTAATGTTTAACATCGTGCCGACGTTGTTTGAAATTGGGGCGGTCGCCGTTATCTTTGCGGTTACCTTTTCAATTTGGTATGCGGTGATTACCTTGGTCGCTGTAATTATATATATTGCGTTTACCATTCTCACCACCGAATGGCGCAACCGGTTTGTACGCGAGGCCAACCAGGCGGATTCTTCCACCAATACGCGTGCGATTGACAGTTTATTGAATTACGAAACGGTTAAATATTTCAATAACGAGCAATACGAATCGGATACCTACGATAAATTTTTGGAGCATTGGGAATCCGCGAAATTAAAAAACCGCTTGTCTTTACTCACCTTGAATTCAGGGCAAGCCTTTATTATCGCCGCCGCCATGACGGTGATGATGTTGATGGCAGCACAAAGCGTTATTTCCAATCACATGACTCTTGGTGATTTGGCAATGATAAACGCTTACATGATCCAGTTATTTATACCGCTAAACTTTTTAGGTTTTGTCTACCGCGAAGTCCGCCGCTCTCTTACCGACATTGAGAATATGCTTGCCTTACTAAAACGCGAAGCCAAAATTATAGATACCCCAAATGCTAAAGATTTAAACGTCACCCAAGGCCATATTCGCTGGAGCCAAGTGGACTTTGCTTATGACAAGGAACGCCCGATATTGCAACATTTGACCCTGGACATTCCGGCGGGCAGTAAGGTGGCGATAGTTGGCGCATCAGGTGTCGGTAAAAGCACCGTCGCCCGGTTAATGTACCGTTTCTACGATATCAATAAAGGCAAAATTGAGATTGATGGGCAATCGATTCATTCAGTTACCCAAGACAGCCTACGCCGGGCAATAGCCATCGTGCCGCAAGATACGGTTCTGTTTAATACCAGCATACGCGAAAATATTGCTTACGGTAACCCCAGTGCAAGCGACGCAGACATTAATCTTGCCATCAAAATGGCCCATCTAGAGCAGTTTATTTCAAGCTTGCCCCAAGGCGACAAAACCATAGTCGGCGAACGTGGCTTAAAAGTGTCTGGCGGCGAAAAACAACGCATAGCCATTGCACGAGTACTATTGAAAAATAGCCCTATTTTAATTTTCGATGAGGCCACTTCATCATTAGATTCCCACTCAGAAGCCGCCATTTTGGATGCGATGCGTGAAGTTGCAACTGGCAGGACAAGCATAGTGATTGCGCACCGGCTATCAACCATTATCGATGCCGATAAAATTGTGGTACTGGAAAATGGTCAAATCATCGAACAAGGCAATCACAGCACATTGCTTGCAATGCAGGGTCGCTATGCGCAGATGTGGGCATTGCAACAACAAGAAGAAAAATGATTTTAAAACTAACACAAGCGTCGCACTTCATTCGATTTTATTAATTTCAAACAATATTCTATTGAAATAAAACTTTTTAGAAGTTATGAGGCATAACTATTTGATATTTAAATATATCAACCTGTTACAAACAAGCCTTATCAGTTATATCCTCATTCTCCAAAGGAGACAGTGGCTCAAATCAACCAGCGCATACATAACCGGCCAACGGACTAAACCGCTCGCGCGGT
>PMDM01000145.1 GCA_003155565.1 Methylococcaceae bacterium
AGCCATGATCAAACTCTTCAGTTCAATTGCATGCGCGCCCTTTTTAAGATGGGGCGCCTAATCTGTTTTGGTCAACGAAAAATATTCCGCCGTTTGAATTAACGGAGTACCTTGTGTCGACCCGTGTCTTTAGACACAGGAAACCGCCACACGTACCCACACTCATTATTTTGGCCATCTTGTTAAAGAGCGCATAACTTCCGTTACGCCGAGTCCGACTATTCTACAGGTATATTTGGGGTTGTCAAACTTACGATGAGGCAATTTGAGGAAAAAAATTGAGTTGTACGACTTAGCATAAAATAACGCGAGCAAATTTTCTTTTACCAACTTGATAAATATGATTTGTGCCTGAATTAATTGCCAGCTTCGGATCGGAAATTTTTTCACCATCAATTTTTACTGCGCCCTGCTTGATCATACGCACCGCTTCGGATGTGCTACTTGTTAGCCCGGCATCCTTTAACAAATTAGCAATACAATAACTTTGAACATCCGTTTTCAAGGAGATTTCACTGATTTCGTCCGGCATGGCACCACGTTGAAACTGGGCAATAAAATTCTGCATGGCGTGTTCACCAGCGAATTCTCCGCCATGAAACCTGCTTACAATTTCCTTAGCTAATTCGTATTTGATATTTCTGGGGTTTTCTAATCCTAATGCGCATTTTTCCTTATAGCTGTTGATGACTTCCATTTTTTCAAAACTTAATAATTCAAAATAACGCCACATAAGCTCATCTGAAATAGACATGATCTTGCCAAACATATCATCAGGGGCATCTGCTATGCCAATATAATTATTCAAAGATTTGGACATTTTTTGAACACCATCCAAGCCTTCTAATATCGGCATAGTGATGACAACTTGGGGAGATTGCCCATACGTCTCCTGCAATTGCCTACCCACTAACAAGTTAAATTTTTGATCAGTTCCACCCAACTCAACATCGGCTTTCATGACAACGGAATCATAACCCTGGATCAATGGGTATAAAAACTCATGGATGGCAATGGCCTGCCCACCCTTATAGCGCTTACTAAAATCGTCCCGCTCCAACATTCTGGCCACTGTATGTTTTGCGGCTAATTGAATTAACTCCGTAGGCGACATGGCGTTCATCCAAGTGGAGTTGAATACGATTTTTGTTTTATCTGGATCAAGTATCTTAAAAATCTGCTCTTGATACGACTTGGCATTCTCCAGAACTTCTTCTTGATTCAAAGGCTTGCGCGTAACATTTTTCCCGGTCGGATCGCCGATCATGCCGGTAAAATCGCCAATTAGAAATAGGATTTCATGCCCATAATCCTGAAATTGCTTGAGCTTATTTATCAGCACGGTATGCCCCAAATGCAAATCCGGTGCTGTGGGATCAAAGCCCGCTTTTATTTTAAGTGGCCGGCCTTCCGCCAACTTTTTTACAAATTCGTGTTTAACCAGGATTTCCTCAACCCCTCTCAATAGGTGATTCAATACTTCATCTTGCAATTTTTCTCTCCATACGGGCGCATTTTTTAATGGAGGCTATTATAGATTTAATGGTAGTTGCCACGAATAAAATATTTTGCTCTATGCTTAACAAAGACATTAATTTGTTGGTGATTTTTAGAAAACCACTTAAAATTATACTTTGGAAAACACAGGATATTTATTTTGATTAAAATTCAAATACTTAGAGATTCTGCTGTAAAAACTAAAGCTTTTTTCGCTTTTTTGATCAGCTTTATTTTGGTTTTTACATCCGTGAACGGCTACGCCGAGTCTCAAAAATCAACCGATTTCCCCAATGTCACCCGCACACGAATCACGATTCATAAGGTGAAGTCAGGCGAAAAAACCTCTGAAATCTTTTCCAGATTAGGTTCCTCAGAGGTACACAAAATCGTCAGCTTTAACCGGGAAAAAACTTACTTTACGACAATCTCAACCGAAAAGCCGCAAGAATTCAGAGGATTCACATCAGATCGTTTTAGTTCGTCGGGCTATCCGAACTTTGGCCGCAGATTTAATCGGTACACCCATAAATTCAATATGATGCAACTGGCTAGCGGTCAGGGAACGATTACTTCTTCCTTGTCTGAAGCAGGCAAAAAAGCCGGATTATCTGAAGAGCTAGTAGATCAATTGACACAGATTTTTGCCTGGGACATTGATTTTGCTACAGATTTACATAATGGTGATCGCTTTACGGTGGTGTATGATAAAGGTGGTTTTAACGGGACTGACGACATCGTGGCGGCAGAGTTCGTCAATCGGGGAAAAACTTTTCGCGCCGTAAGGTACATTGATAAAGACGGCTATGCTAATTATTACACGCCTGAAGGCAATGCCCTGCAAAAAGCGTTTCTTACTACACCCGTTGACTTTGCCCGTATCAGTTCGCACTTCGACTTAAACCGCAGGCATCCCGTACTTAACAGGATCCGCGCCCATAAGGGCGTTGATTACGCTGCCAGAACAGGCACACCTGTCAAGGCAACAGGCAATGGTGAAATCGCTTTCCTCGGCAGGAAAGGTGGCTATGGGCAGGTAATAATCATTAAGCACGGTGACCGTTATGAAACGGTGTATGCCCATCTATCCAGATATAAAAGTGGTTTGCAGGAAGGTAGCACAGTCAGGCAGGGAGAAATTATCGGCTTCGTAGGGCAAACTGGATTGGCGACAGGGCCGCATTTACATTATGAATTCCGTATTGATGGCGTGCACCAAAACCCATTAACTGCGCGGATTTCTAATTCTATTCCTATCAGAAGTGTCGCTATGGCTGAATTTAAATCGCAAATTCAGGATCCGTTGGCTAAACTCAACTTAGTAAAAGCTAACTCGTTGTTTGCAAAAAACTATAATGCTTACAACTAAACCAAACAGCTTTAACGCTTTGATTGAAATTCAGGCATAAAAAACCGGACATTGTCCGGTTTTTTTCGAGATAAAAGCTATCAAACAGAAAAAGACGAACCGCACCCGCAAGTTGTTTTTGCGGTTGGGTTACGGATGACAAACTGTGCGCCTGACAAGTCTTCCTTATAATCCACTTCCGCACCTGTCAGGTACTGGATGCTCATTGAGTCGATCAGCACCGTGACACCGCCCTTTTCAACGCTGGTGTCATCTTCGTTGACTTCTTCGTCAAACGTGAAGCCGTACTGAAACCCCGAGCAGCCGCCGCCGGTGACAAACACGCGCAGCTTGAGCTC
>PMDM01000025.1 GCA_003155565.1 Methylococcaceae bacterium
TGGTAACAGGTCATGTGGGAAATTAGGAAATAGTTAAATCAATCAATTATCCCATCATTCTAATGTTAATTCACAGGTTTAACCCACTACCAGTCAGGGTTCGGTCGTAATTATCTTTAAGCAATATTATCCCAAACTCGCTGATTTAATCATCGCTTCTCTAATCAGTATGAGCTTTATTACTACGGCCAGTCCTCCACGTAGCCAACCGCTGTGTCATGACGTAAAGCACCGGTACGAAAGGTATTGCCAAGAGTGTTGAAGACAACATGCCGCCAAACACCACTGTACCGATGGCCTGTTGGCTGGCCGCGCCCGCCCCTGATGCACCAAGCAAGGGTACGACGCCCAGAATAAATGCGAACGATGTCATAACGATGGGTCGAAACCGTCGACGTGTCGCCTCAATTGCAGCCTCTGTCACAGACATGCCGTCCGCCTGCAACTGGCGGGCGAATTCGACGATAAGGATAGCATTCTTGCAAGCAAGACCTATCATCAAGATCAGCCCGACTTGCGTATAAAGATTATTGTCAAATCCCCGAAGCATTAGCGCCAATAACACACCCACCAGGGCCATGGGAACGACCAGCACGACGGCCAGAGGGCTAGTCCAACTTTCGTATAAAGCCGCCAATACCATGAACACCAAGGTGATAGAGAGTGCGTAAATGAAGTAGGCTTGATTACCTACTTGTTTCTCCTGAAAAGACGTTGCTGTCCAGTCGAAACTTATCCCCTTGGGCAGGATATCCTTGGATAGCTGCTCCATCAGGCTTAGGGCTTGCCCGGAACTGAACCCTGGGGCGGCGGCACCGTATATTTGCGCCGCAGGGTAAAGGTTGTAGCGCGTCACCAGTTCGGAGCCCAAAGACCGCTTAACCTGCAGCACTGTACCTAACGGCACCATTTCTCCCTGCCCAGTCCTGACATAAAGGTTCTTTATGTCTTCCGGCTGCAAACGGAAGGGCGCATCGGCCTGGACATAAACCTGGAAGACCTGGTTGAACTTGTTGAACAGGTTGACAAAGGAGGAGCCCAGGTAAGTTTGTAGCGTTGAAAACACGTTATTGAGTGGAATATTAAGCGATTCCACCTTAGTCCTGTCAATATCCAGGAAAATCTGCGGACTTTTGGCACTGAACGTAGTAATCAAATTCCGCAAACCAGATTGGGAGTTACCCGCGTGGATTACCTCGTTGACAGCTTTCTGCAATTCGGCAAGACCCAGACTTTGGCGATCCTCCACCATCATCTGGAAGCCCCCGCCCTGGCCGAGCCCGCGAATAGGCGGCGGCACAAGAACAATGGATCCCGACTCCGCAATGGACCCTAAGTCGCGGCGCAGGTTGGTGGTGATCTTGTCCTGGCTCAACTCCGCACCCCGCTTGCTCCAATCGTCATAAACTATGAAGGTGGTAAAAATGTTGGAAACGTTTGCGCCATCTAGAACGGACAGTCCACCAATGGTCACCCAAGCGTTTATTCCCTGGGTTTTCTTAAGAACCCCATCCAGCGCCTTGGCTACGTTAACCATTCGCGGTTGCGAGGCGGCGTCTGGGAGCTTGGTGACGACGATCGCGTAACCCTGATCTTCGGTGGGTAAAAATCCGGTGGGATGGGAGGCAAACCTCCAGGCGGTAACAATGATCACCAAAACGAACAGGATTACCATGAACCCGGCCCGAGCCACCATCCAGGTAACCAGCCGCATATAGGAATTCTCGACCCATGCATAGCCCTTGTTAAAGCCACGGAAAAACCAGTTGCCTTCTTTCTTTTCAACCGGGCGCAGCCAGAGCGCGCATTGGGCGGGTTTGAGGGTCAGTGCATTAATGGCACTGATAATGGCGGTGGACGCGATGACCAAGGCGAACTGACGGAACAGCTGTCCGGTGATACCTGGAAGAAAGGCAGCGGGCAGGAACACAGACGTCAACACCAGGGTAATGCCCATGATGGGGCCGGTAATTTCCTGCATAGCCTTGATCGTCGCCTCTTTGGGGCTCAGGCCTTGTTCGATGTGATACGAAGCGTTTTCCACGATCACGATGGCATCGTCCACGACGATGCCAATCGCCAGGACAAGTGCGAAGAGGGTCAACAGGTTGATACCAAAGCCAAGCATGGACATGGCCGCAAAGGCACCAATTAAGGTGACAGGGACGGTCGTCGCGGGTACCAACGTGGCCCGCCAATTCTGTAAAAACACCACGATGACGACGAGCACAAGGATACCGGCCTCGAATAAAGTCTTGTAGACATCGTGAATCGCGCTACGGACAAACTTCGTGGTGTCGTAACGAATCTCGTAGCTCAGCCCTGGAGGAAACTCCTTGCTCATGGATGCCATGGCCTTTTTGATCTCATCCGCTACGTCAAGCGCGTTTGCACCGGGCAAGGTAAACACCGGCATCACCGTTGCCTTGTGGCCTCTGGATACGGAAAAGTTACTGTAACTCTGGCGGCTAAGCTCGACGCGGGCGACATCTCGAAGTCGCACGATTTGCGCAGTCTCACTGCGTGCGCTTTTGAGGACGATATTCTCGAACTGTGCCACATCGGCTAAACGGCCCATGGCGTTAACGGTGAACTGGAAAGCCTGGTTTCCCGGGACAGGAGGCCCACCCAACTGTCCTGCAGCCACTTGTAAGTTCTGGCTTTGGATGGCGTTGACCACTTCCTGCGTAGTTAATCCGAAATAACGAAGTTTTTCCGGATTCAGCCAGACCCGCATACTATAAGGCCCCGCCCCCCTGACAGCAATCTGACCCACGCCCGGCAAACGCGCCAACGGGTTCTGCAGGTTGATCACTGCATAGTTCGAGAGATAGGTTTCATCGTACCGGTCGTCTTCCGCAAACAGCGCGACGACTAACAAGATGTCCGTGGAAACCTTTTTTACCGTGACGCCCTGAGGTTGTACCGATGCAGGGAGCTGAGGCAGGGCGCTGTTGACCAGGTTCTGTACCAGCGCCACGGACGTGTTAAGATCGGTTCCCACGTTGAAGGTGATCGTCAAGGTGTAACTCCCGTCGCTGGCGCTGGTCGACGACATGTACAAAGAGTTCTCCACGCCATTAACCGCTTGCTCGATAGGAATGCCCACTGTATTCGCCACCACCTCAGCGCTGGCGCCTGGATAGCGGGTTGTCACCTGAACTGTTGGCGGAACAATAGGGGGGTATTGCGCCACGGGCAGGTTCATAAAACAAACCAAGCCTATAATAATGGTAATAATGGCGATAACGTTAGCAAATATAGGCCTGTCAATGAAATATTGGGAGATCATGGCTTGGCTTTCCCTGGCTCAGCCGGAGAAGCTGAAGTGTGGCCTTCGCTTTTAGCATCCGCAGAAGTTTTACGGACGGGGTTCACCTTATTTCCTGGAATTGCACGTAAGAGGCCATTCACAATCACCCAATCTTGATCATTGATGCCTTCTGAAACCACCCTTCGATCCTCAACTTGAGTGCCCAGCTTGACAGGTCGACGCTCAACAATATTTTGATTATTCACCACCAGCAGGTATGCGCCCAGCTGATCATAACCAATGGCCATTTCTGGCACCAGTAATGCCATTTTTTCCGAGTTGACCACAAGGACTCGTACACGCGCAAACAACCCGGGTAAAATCGTGCCATCGGCATTAGGATAAATGGCGCGTAACAGTAAAGTACCTGTCGTCGGTGTCACGGATATTGCCGTAAAATCAAGAGTTCCCGTATGGGGATAACCCTTATCATCGGACAATGCAAGCGAGGCGGGTATTTTCATTTTTTCGGCCTCGCCTGGCCCGATATTGGTTTGTTTAATGACTTTGAGCAGGTCTGTCTCGTTTATTGTGAAGTAAACGTATATGGGGTCTATCTGGTTGATTTGGGCCAATAGGGTAAATTCACCAGCGCCCACGAGGTTGCCGGGATCCTTTAGCCGACGGTCAATGCGTCCATCGAAAGGTGCGACCACCTCGGTGTAATTAAGATCCAGCTTGGCCAAATCCCGATTGGCCTTGGAAGCCACCAGTGCAGCTTTTGCGTTATCGCGTTCGAACCGCCAATTGTCCACATCCGTTTGGGCCGCAGCATGTTGCCGCACGAGGCCTGCGAACCGGTCAAATTCGGTTTGTGCGTGGTCGAGGCTGGCCTTCTGCTGAAGTATTTGAGCCTCCGCCTGTTTCAGACGGGCTTCATAAGTATCTTGTTGGATCAAAAATAAAGGCTGGCTTTTTTTGACTATATCCCCATCGTGAAAAAAAACCTTTTTCAAGTAACCTTGCACTCGTGCAACTAGCTGCACCGTATTATAAGCCTGGGTATTGCCGGTAAATTCCAAATATTCACTGACTTGCTGTTTGATTGGCTGGCTAACGTTAACCTGTGGTGGAGGCGGCGGTACATAGGTATTCTTGTCTTCGCACCCCGATCCAAAAACCATCACCAAACCAACCAACCTTGCAATGCACTGTCTCTTA
>PMDM01000189.1 GCA_003155565.1 Methylococcaceae bacterium
GCTCACTGTTGCCGCGCTGGCGCGGCGCGGCTCCCATTCAGCGAGCTTTGATGGTGGGTGACGAAAAAACTGGCGTTACTATTATGCGGATCATTCATAAACTGGATGCTGGCGATATGCTGCATAAGGAAGAATGTATGATTACAGCACAAGATACCTCCGGTGATTTGTACGATAAACTGGCTGCTTTAGGCGCTGTTGGATTGGAAAAGGTGCTTGCACAACTTGAATCTGGCACGGTAACCGCTCAAAAACAGGATGAAAATCTAGTCACTTACGCGGAAAAACTGAGCAAAAGTGAAGCCTTTCTGGATTGGACACAATCAGCGGAACAATTGGCGAGGAACGTAAGGGGACTCAATCCTTGGCCGGTAGCACAAACTCTTTATGAAGATAAGATTTTAAGAATTTGGCAAGCCGAACCGTTGGCATCCGATTTCAAAGCTGATCCCGGTACGGTCATCTGCACCAACAAAACCCTGGGCGTAGCAACCGGCGACGGCTTGTTACGTTTGCATGAAGTCCAACTGCCCGGAGGAAAACGAATGCCTATTCAGGCTTTTTTGAACGCGCATCACGCGCATGGAGTAAAACTCGGTTGACTACATTTTGAATACTCGATGGATTGCTGCCCGTGTCATAACACGGGTACTGCAAGATGGGCAGTCGTTGACATCGGCGCTGGATAATGCGCTTAAGGCAGTTGAATCTGCCCAGGACAAAGCCTTTGTGCAAGCTATTTGTTATGGTGTGTGCCGAACTTATCACCGCTTGGACTTCATCTTAAACGCATTGATTGATAAGCCGTTAAAATCGCTAGAGGTAAAATCGCTGATATTAATTGGCTTATATCAGCTAGGCCATATGCGGGTAAAACCACATGCGGCGGTCTCGGAAACCGTACAGGCGGCGCGTAAAATAGCCTGGGCTAAAGCATTGATTAATGCGGTACTCAGAGGCTATTTGAGGAAGCAGGACGAGCTTGAGCAACAGGCCGAGAAGGTCAAAACAGCGGCTTTAAGCCACCCTGACTGGTTGATTAAACAACTTGAACACGATTGGCCTGAGCAAGCCGAAACCCTATTGTTTGAAAACAACCAGCCGCCACCGATGGCTTTGCGTGTGAATCTGGCAAAAACCTCACGGGATAGTTATCTCCAGTTGTTATTGGAACAAAATTTATCAGCAAAAACTGTTACCTTTACATCTACTGGAATTATTCTGGATAAACCCGTGCCGATTGAAGCCTTACCCGGTTTTGCGGATGGTTGGGTTTCGGTGCAAGACAGCGCGGCGCAATTGGCAGCAGAATTGCTAGCCTTGCAGCCTGGACAACGGGTTTTGGATGTCTGTGCCGCCCCCGGTGGAAAAACCTCGCATATGCTGGAACAGCAACCCGATGTAAGTGAATTGGTCGCGGTCGATATTGATGAAAATAGGATGTTGCGGGTGGGTGAAAATCTTCGCCGTTTAAATCTGCAAGCAACGCTAGTCGTCGCCGATGCAGCCAAAACTGACGATTGGTGGGATGGTAAACCGTTCGACCGGATTTTGTTGGATGCACCTTGTTCGGCAACAGGGGTGATTCGCCGTCACCCGGACATCAAGTTATTAAGAAGGGATACTGATATTGCCTCACTAACGGCACTGCAAAAAACCATTCTAACGTCGATTTGGCCCTTGTTAGCACCCGGTGGAACGCTTCTGTATGCGACTTGCTCGGTGTTAAAGCAAGAAAACGAGGGGCAGATACAAGATTTTTTATCAGCACATGAAGATGCTATCGAATTACCAATCACGACTGACGGATGGGGTATACCATGTGGCTGTGGGCGACAAATTTTGACGGGTGAATCCTCAATGGATGGCTTCTATTATGCGCGTATCGTTAAGCAATAAAACGGCAACTTTGCTGTATTTATTATTGTCACTGATCCCCACATCAGCTTATCCGAACGAAACTGGGGTTAGAGTAATAAGCGCCGAAACCGCTTTGCTGGGTGACGATTATGTGCTGACTGCCGACATTAACTATCACTTGAGTGAAAAAGCCATAGAGGCATTAAATAATGGCGTATCCCTGTTCTGGACTTACCAATTTAAAGTACAGGAACACCGCGAATATTTATGGGATAACACACTGCTTGAAAAAAGTTTCCGTTACCGTATCCAGTATCATGCCTTATTGAAGATGTACCGGGTCAGCAACGAAAGCAACGGTGCTGTGAATAATTTCTCCACGCTTCAGGCGGCATTGGATTTGTTATCGACACTGCGGGACTATCGGCTCATAGAAAAGACCAAAATTACCGACAAAGAAACGTATATTGCCGGAATGAAAATTACCTTCGAGCGAGACGCGTTGCCGCTACCCCTGCGTCCTGTCGCGTATATGAATCCACAATGGTATTTATCCAGTGACTGGTATTTATGGCCGTTAAAAAAATAAAACTGCCTATCTGGGTCTCTGTAGCCATATTGTTTGGCTTGATCCTGCTATCTTTGCAATTGATGAGTTCAGCCCAACAGGAATCATCAAAATTGAGTGCAATGTCTTCATGGCTTTTGCTGATAAATGCCTTGGGCTCTGTGGTTTTGTTGGGCTTGGTCGGGGCTAATATTTACGCCTTAGTCCGGCAATTAAAAAAACGCGAAGCTGGCTCAAAGCTGACCACCCGGATGGTGTCGTTGTTTGTGCTGCTCGCTTTGGCTCCGGCAGCTATCGTATTTTATTTTTCTATGCAATTCCTGCATCAAGGGATTGATAGCTGGTTTAACGTAGAAATAGACAGGGCGATGGAAGACGCACTGGAGCTCAGTCAGGCCTCGCTGGATCAGAGAATGCGTTGGCATCTAAGACAAACCCAGCAATTGGCCGAGAACCTGGATTATTCAACCGAAGCAATGGCAACCTTGGAAATAGAAAACTTGCTTATACTTTCGGGCGCTTCTGAGGTTACGCTTTTTTCAAAACAAGGACGTATTATTGCTTCTAGCAGCATTAATCCCGGCGATATATTGCCCAGCTTACCCGATGAGAATATTCGCTTACAACTACAGCACAGATCTGATTACGTGGCTTTAGCGCCGGTTAGGGAAGATCAATTGATGATCCGGGCTATTGTCGTCATCAAAGGCCAAGAGCCGCAATATTTGCAGGCACTTTATCCTGTTCCGGTACGGATTGCCGACCTTGCGGATTCGGTAGAATTTGCTTTTCTCCGGTATCAGGAGATGAATTATTTAAGGAACTCCCTAAAACGGAGCTTTTCTTTAACCTTATCGCTGGTATTACTGATGAGCTTACTGGCGGCAATATGGGTGGCGTTTATCAGCATCCGCAATATAGTCGCGCCCGTAAAAAATCTTGTCAAAGGCACTCAGGCTGTCGCTTCTGGACTTTATGACCAGCAGTTACCAGTAACAGCCCAAGATGATTTGGGTTTTCTCGTGGAATCTTTCAATGTGATGACACGCCGCATTGGTGAAGCGCGGAATGAGATAAGGCGGACGGGTGTTGAGGTAGAAAATCAACGGGCTTACTTGGAAACGATACTCGCTAATTTGACGGCGGGGGTTATCAGTTTTGATGCGGATTATAAAATTCGTACGGCTAATCAGGCGGCGTACAGAATTTTTCATATTCATGTTAATCAGTTTATAGGGCGGACTTTATTTGAACTCATTCATGGCTATGCTGAGCTGGCAGAACCACTAAAATCAATTCAGCGTTTATTGGAGCAGGCGGATGATATTTGGCAGCAGCGGANNCTTACCGGATTTTTCACATTCATGTTAACCACTTTATCGGTCAGACTTTGCTGGAACTGGTAGAGAACTATCAAGAACTGGCCGAACCTTTAAAATCAATCCAGCGCTTACTGGAACACGCCGATGATATTTGGCAGCAACGGATCGCATTTTTGGGACCCAATGGTCGGCAGGAATTATTGTGCCGGGGAACGCCGCTGTTTTCTCAAGAAGGGCAACGAGTGGGTGCTGTTGTCGTATTTGATGATGTGACTGATTTGATCCAAGCACAAAAAAGCGCTGCCTGGGGCGAGGTGGCAAGGCGCTTGGCTCATGAAATCAAAAATCC
>PMDM01000135.1 GCA_003155565.1 Methylococcaceae bacterium
GTTAACAGTAACAAAGAAACTAGTGTTTTCATCGTTAAGCCCTTATTTGTTTGACAGATTTAAGACCTACGGTAAGCAAAGAAGTTTAAGGGCTTAACAGATTATTGATTGTCCAGATTACGATATTCACGAATTACCGCATCTGGACTCATAAACCCCTCTAAGCGAAGCCAGGGTTTACCCGGTGCTACCCGCATTAAAATGATTGAAGAGTGATTCATCTTGTCACCTCGGTAAGCATTGAACGCCTTTTGGACTGCAATACTTGCCTCCAGTGTCCCAGTGTAATAATCCCAATAAGACCCAGCCCCAAACTTAAGGGCATATTCGCGTAGTTTCGCTGGCGTGTCATTTTCTGGGTCGATGGAAATCGACATCAGATGAACTTTTGGGATGTCCTTATCCAATTTGGTCTGTACTTGCGAAAAAACATGGCTAAGCATCGGACAAATCGCTGAACAAGAAGCAAAAATAAAATTCATAATGACTGGGCGACCATCATCTATTTCTTGGATAAAAGATAGCTTTTTCCCATCCTTACGGATCACTTCTACATTTGGTATGTCGTAATTAACAATTGAACGAGTAAACTCAGGGGCAGGATTGTCCATCTCCACATTGTTTAATTCCTCGGCCATCAATGGGGACGCAGAAAAAAACACGCCAAAGAAAATTATGACGACCATTACAGCCGTCCGGCCAATTAATTTCATAGTTTGATTAGGGAAATTCATAACAACTCAGTAAACATGGTTATTTTCAAAAAGATCATGGCACTATCCAATCAGATTCAGCCACCAACTTACCATCCGGGGTAAAACGCGCAATGTAAGCCCCTTTGGAAGCAAACCGTTGCCCACGAGCCAAGCTTAAGTGCGGATAGACGGAAACATTTGAACCTAAGCTCAACATATCCTCCGCACGCTCGACCATATAATCGCGGTAGAAATTATCCAGCATTTGTGAAGTAAGATCGGTCAAGAAAAGCAGGTTGAAAAAAACCTCAGACTGAAATGCCTCATTAACCAGCGGTAAATTCCAAGTTTTCAACCATTTTTTCAGCGACGCTACGTTTTTTTGGCGCTTATCACCTAATTCATAGGGAAAAACCACCCGAATAAGCGGTGTCCACTCTTTTGAAACAAAGCTATAGTCTTCCTCTGCTAAAAAGCCAGAAATATAAGCGACAGCAGGGAGTTGTTTTGGCAGTGTCTTGTTGACAGCCGACAAATCCGCCGGACGCAACCACAACATGACAGCATCTTCACTGGAAAGGTCTTTCAGTGCCTCGTCCAAACCAGACGGTTCTTGCCCGGAAAGCACACGGCTTTCTACCTGAACACCCGAATCACGCAAGGATTCAGTCAGTGACTGTGCCGCACTGCGTCCCACTTCGTCATCCCGATAAACCTGAATCAGTCGGTGAGGCATTTTCTCACCTTGACTGCGTAAATGCTTGCCTAGAACGTCCGCCTCTAATGCCACTCCGCGAGAATAGTAAAGCGGATAGAAAGCCGTCTCCTTTGGCGGTAAAGCTATGCTAGGCAACATGCAGGGTAGCTTTTCCTGCTGACAAAACGCATGTATCGGTTTCCAGCTTGTATTTGAAAGCCCTGAAATCACAGCAAAAACTGGTTCTTTGCGGTATTTTTCCACTAATTGTTCGCCCCAAGTGTCCGGTGCTCCTTGTAACTCCCATACCGTCAATGTCCAATTTCGCAATGTCCTCGGAATAAGATCCAACGGCATGCGCATACGACCAGAGTACTCTTCTTGGCTGGCATTACGCTGAGTAAAGGCGGTGCGCATCATGCCCAGCATAGCATCACGTTGTTTAGCATCCACACCTGGCGTAACGATAGTGGCAAAATACGGCCAGTGATTGGCGGCACCACAATATTGCCTTCCAAACTCCCCATACCGCTGCGCCGGTGGCAGGTTTCACACGCCGCCGCTGCACCTTCAACCTGGACAGAGTTAGCACGCTTACCCTGTAACGGCTTTCCGGAAGGTAACATCCCTTCCATATAAATTCGCCTACCGATTTCTACTTGCTTGTTATTTGCAGCCTGTGACTCAGGACTCGTAACAAACGCCAGGGAAATAAGCCCTAAAAATAGTACCCAGCGGCTTGATCTTAGCCATGAAGATCCTCGACGAACACGAGAAACGAAAGCAAATTGTTGAATCATGTAGTTATCTCTATGTAGTGAGCCAAATAAGGCCAAAATCTGAGTTAAGGTGTAGCCGGTTTCATTTCGCTTGATTGTATACTGATCAGCTCCACATCGAACACCAACGTAGCGTTCGGCCCTATGTCGCGGCCTGCACCCCGAGGACCATAAGCCAGCTGCGGTGGAATAAAGAGTTGCCACTTGGAACCCACCGGCATCAGTTTCAACGCTTCCTGCCAGCCAGGAATAACGCCGCCGACTTTGAATTGCACGGGTTTGCCGATACGGTTGGAACTGTCGAACTCGGTGCCGTCGATCAGTGTGCCCCGGTAGTTGCATTCCACCGTGTCCGCCTCGCCCGGTATTTTACCGTCACCCTTCTTGATAATCTTGTACTGCAAACCGCTCGATAAAGTAACTACGCCGTCTTTCTTGGCATTTTCTGCCAGGAAAGCTTCACCCGTTTTTTGGTTCGCGTCACCGATAGTTTTTATAGCGGTGGCTTGTTTCTCTTTCAGTTCGTTCTGATAGGCGCTCATGATGTTACGCAACTCGTTATCGGGTACGCTTAATTTCTTGCCCGTATAAGCATCCTTGAGTCCTTTAGCCAGCAGATCAAGGTCTATGTCTAACCCCAACCGCTTAAAATTCCTGCCCATATCGACCCCGATACCGTAACTGACCTTCTTCTTGTCGGTCTTTGCACTCGCAACAGGAGTACTCTGCTCGGCAGACTGTGGATTCTTGGCTGCCGGTGCATCTTTGGCATTCGCTACGGGTATTAAAGCACAGCCAATAAACAAGGCAGCCAAGCCGTTCAATTTTGTTTTCATCGTCATTATTTCCTCATCAATAGTTAAACTTGCGGATAACATCCGAGTTAAAAAATTTGTAAGCAGGTTGCGATGAAGCTGCAAACCTACCTACTATTAGCCAAACCACACTATAAATAAAATTCTTTGAGTCTAGCCGATCTAGCCAAAGCTGCAATAAATTTTTCACTGCCGCATTCGGAGACTGTTTATTATCAACGCCATCATCGTCTTGCCAAAACACTTTCATGTCATCTGGACTCTGCCATCGGACGATGCGGATTTTTTAGCCGTCAGCGCAACAGCTCAGATTCGTTGTAATAGTTCAGATTTTGCAGCTTCATTTGAGTTTTTATTTTTTGGATTGAATCGAAACTATCGGCACAATCCAAAAAAAATCGCCATCCCTGGCGATCGTTTTTTTCTTTTGGTTTGGATCAAACGGGATTAGCGTTGCTCCAGTTTCATCCATTAAGTTTGAAGCTTAGGAAAGTTGGGTTGACTGTGTTTTGTCAACCCAACATTTCCAGCAGTTGTGTTGGGTTGCGATAAAGCTGTAACCCAACCGTCCTGGTTATCAGTTCCCCGTGAGGGTGCGGGACACGTTGTAGGCCGGTGTCCCAGTACCTACGCCTGTTCCCGTTACGTTCAGCGTACCTGTAGTGGTGTTGTTGCCGGTTAGTGATCTGAAATTAACATTAACCGTGCAAGTATTACCTACAACAAGAGCATTGCCGTTAGCACAAGTGCTTCCAGGTGCTATTGAGTAGGTGCCATTACCGCCATTGGTTTTCGCTACGGTGATAACTCCAACCACAAACGGCGCCGCATTAGTTCCACTGTTCGACAGAGTGAATGTTCTTGTCGAACAATAAAACCATGAGCGGAATTTAATATGGATTTGACCGTAGATTACGCCCGTAACCGTTATTACGGGTTACGGGTGTAATCCTATTCTATGAGCGCACGGTGGCCTTTTGATAACTTTCCATTTGGTTAAAATTGAGGTACCGGTAGGTATCGTCTGCGCTTTCGCTGATCTGGTTAGCGTACTGCATGTATTCATCAAAAGTTGGGATTTTGCCCAAAATTGAACACACGGCAGCCAGTTCAGCGGACGACAAGAATACATTGGCACCATTACCCAAGCGGTTGGGGAAGTTTCGGGTTGATGTCGAAACGACGGTCGCACCCTCTTTGACCCGCGCCTGATTACCCATACATAAAGAGCAGCCGGGCATTTCCATTCTGGCTCCAGCCTTACCAAAAGTGCCGTAATAACCTTCTTCGGTTAACTGATTTTGGTCCATCTTGGTAGGTGGCGCTACCCAAAGCCGAGTCGGTAAATCGCCTTTCTGTTTTTCGAGCAATTTTCCCGCCGCTCGGAAATGACCGATATTGGTCATGCACGAACCCAAAAATACTTCATCGATTTTTGTTCCGGCAACTTCCGAAAGCGGTTTAATGTCGTCGGGATCATTCGGGCAAGCTAATAGCGGCTCTTTGATTTCATCCATATCGATTTCGATGACTTCAAAGTATTCAGCATCGGCATCCGCCTCCAATAAAACTGGATTAGCCAGCCACGCTTCCATGTTAAGGATGCGGCGTTCAATGGTACGCACATCCCCGTAACCTTGGGCGATCATCCATTGCAATAAGGTAATATTGGATAACAAATATTCACGGATTGGGGCTTCATTCAATCGAATGGTGCAGCCACCAGCAGAACGCTCAGCAGAAGCATCTGATAATTCAAACGCTTGCTCCACTTTCAAATCCGGCAAGCCTTCAATTTCCAGGATACGCCCGGAATACACATTCTTCTTGCCTTTTTTGTCCAGTGTCAACAAACCGCGTTTTAATGCGGCATAAGGAATGGCATTGACCATATCGCGTAAGGTAATGCCGGGCTGCATTGTACCTTTAAAGCGCACCAACACGGATTCGGGCATATCAAGCGGTATCACACCCGTTGCCGCAGCAAAAGCGACCAAGCCCGAACCTGCCGGAAAGGAAATGCCGATAGGAAAACGGGTATGCGAATCGCCGCCTGTGCCAACTGTATCGGGCAATAACATACGGTTTAACCAGGAATGGATAATGCCATCTCCCGGACGTAACGACACACCACCACGGTTCATGATAAAGTCAGGCAAGGTATGCTGCATGGTGACATCAACCGGCTTGGGGTAGGCGGCAGTATGGCAGAAGGATTGCAATACCAAATCGGCAGAAAAACCCAAACAGGCCAAATCTTTCAATTCGTCACGGGTCATGGGGCCAGTAGTATCTTGTGAGCCGACGGTGGTCATGTAGGGTTCACAGTAAGTATTCGGGCGTACACCCGCTACCCCACAGGCTTTACCGACTATTTTTTGCGCCAGGGTAAAGCCCCTAGCGCTGACTGCAACATCACCTGGACGCTTGAAAACGGTAGACGCGCTCAAGCCTAATAGCTTACGGGCGCGATCAGTCAAGGCACGGCCAATAATTAACGGAATACGGCCACCCGCACGTACTTCATCCAGCAATACATCGGTTTTTAATTCAAAGGAGCAGACCACTTCATCGCTATCCCTTTCGCCAAGCTCAGGACAGGCATGGCGTTTGACGATTCCTTCATAAGGGTAAATATCAATCACATCGCCCATAGCCATCGCGGTCACGTCACACTCGAACGGCAATGCGCCGGAATCTTCCATGGTGTTAAAGAAAATCGGCGCAATTTTACCGCCGATACAAACGCCGCCTTCGCGTTTGTTTGGTATGTATGGGATGTCGTTACCCATAAACCATAACACCGAATTGGTTGCTGACTTGCGCGATGAACCTGTACCAACGACATCGCCGACATAAGCAACCGGAAAACCCTTCTGTTTGAGTTCGTTAATCTGCTGCTCGGCATTGGCAATGCCTTCGCGTGGCTTCTTCAGCATCGCCAGATAGTGCAAGGGAATATCCGGACGACTCCATGCATCCGGTGCTGGTGATAAATCGTCGGTATTGGTTTCGCCGGTCACTTTAAAAACGCTCACCGTCATTTTTTCAGGCACGGGCGGTTTGCTGGTAAACCATTCCGCATCCGCCCAAGATTGAATAATGTGTTTGGCAAATCCATTACCGCTATCGGCTTTTTCCTGGATGTCATGAAACGCATCAAAAACCAGTAAGGTATGGGACAGTCCCTTCACCGCAATCGGAGCCAGGGCAGGGTTGTCCAGCAAGTCGATTAAGGGCGTAATGTTATAACCGCCTAACATAGTGCCCAATAATTCGGTCGCATCCGCAGCCGTTAAAATAGGGGAGCTGACCGTGCCGTTGGCAACCGCCGACAAAAAGCCCGCTTTAATATAAGCCGCTTCATCAACACC
>PMDM01000205.1 GCA_003155565.1 Methylococcaceae bacterium
GGATATTATCCATACCAGCAAAGCTGTTGATCAGCGCCCCATTTACGGCGTTCCTGCTAACCATGATTATTATGATGCCCTGGATGGCTTTAATCGACAATTTTGTAAACCAATCGGTGGAGATTCGCATAATCCACTGCTTAACGACCCGAAAGATCCGCAGCTTGGCCTTTTGGGATTTGAACGCACACAAACTTCCAGTTATGTCTCATTGCAGTTGCCTTTCGATTGGTGTTTATGGGGGCTTGATTCCCAAGAAGGCAAAATGGATAAGCGGCAACAAGCATTTTTCGTTTCCGGTTTTTATCCAGAACTGGTAAGAAACGGCGAGTTATTCAACAACAAAAATAAAGATAAAACCCTTAAAGAACTTCAAGAACGCGTCCCCACTAAATTAATCGTCACCACTCCGGAACCCAGTACAGTATTTGGGAAATGGGCATTGGATGATGCTGATATTGTAATAACCTTTGAGCGTCTCGGTTTAGAACCCAGTTTCTTAAAAAAGAAAGAGGGTGAGTTACGTAAAGACAAATGCCGACTCGATATTTCTGGTGATATTCATCACTATGAAAGGTATTGGGGGAACTCACTAAACGATAACAAACTGACGAATTATGCTTCTGTGGTTGCCGGCGGCGGCGGTGCTTTTTTACATCCTAGCCATACCGATATTGACGAAGTAAAAAAACAAGCAATCTATCCATCCCGGAAAGATTCCCATCGTTTAATTACCCAGTCAATTCTCAATCCAGTGAGCATCTGGCAAGGTGGCTATATTTGGCTAACGGGTGCGTTCATTGCGTTTCTGAGTTATTTTGCCGTTACCATGCCACATAGCACTTGGTCTTTATTCAAACTGCTGCCCGAAAATTTAAGGCCGCTCGACTCCGGTCAGGATTTTTTGTCCACCATCAGAGTCGCTATGGATGCTTCGGTCATCACACTAAGCAAAAATTGTTGTTCTAATACCTATTTCTTTGATCTATCCTATATATTGCTATTCACCGCATTACTAGGCTATTGGCTTTGGAAGACACCAAAACACTTCGAACATCTCGTCAACACCAAAACAACTGATAATAACGCCTACAACCCGGAATGGGTTCGGACGATAAATCTGTTTATCCTGCCCATAGTAGCCGGATTCTTACCATTGCTTTTTTTAAACCAGTGGTCTCGTAATGAACTACCCGATTCCTTTTTAGCGGGCGCATTAATCGATTTGTTCTTTGCCGCAGCAATGTTGCTATTTAGTTTAAGCCGTCGATATAGCAATATTCTAATCGACTACGCCAAATCTAATCGTGAACCCCCTTGGGCATCCGTTCCCTTATGGGTTTTTAATGTATTCGGTATCCTTTACGCTGTATTCGGTTTTCTTCGCTACGGCGCTTACTCGGCTTCAATAATGACTTTTGACTTGCTGATGATTATCGTTTGGCTGTTAGCAACGGTCGGTTTAGTTGCGCTTGCCGCATTTTTAGGAGCAAATTTACTGCCAACCTCCGGAAAAATCAGATTCGCCGTCATCGGTGCTTGGCACGCGATATTGCAAATCGGCGTACCAGTTTGTCTTATGTTATACAGCGACTGGACAACAATTCTGATTATCTCAAGCATAACTTTAGCCATCACATTTTTAGCTGGGCAATTGTTTACAAGGGATTTTCTGGNNTAAAAAAAATCGGCACTATGCTTGTTGTAGCTTGGGTCATTGTTGGCATCTGTGTTTTATGGGCAGCAAGCCAAGGTGATCCGATAGCAGTCAACGGTTGGCGATTGCTGGCTGCGTTTGTTTTAGGCGCTATATTTAGTTGTGTCTGGTTCGGCTGGTATCTGGCTGTGTCGCTGGCTTTTCATGGCCATAATAATGAAGCGGGCGGCGGCGCACGTTCCGAATGCTACCGGCACATGATTCGCTTTAAACTCACAGAGAATACTTTGACAGGTTATGTCATTGGTATCGACGAGCCTGTGACGGATCTTTCCGCTAAAGTAAAAGCACAACCCAAGTTTCGTCTGGTGGATGTCTTTACCATCCAGGCTCAAAAGGACTAGCTTAAAAATAGCCTCTCGCCCTAAACCCCTTGAGGACAGAGGTTTAGGGAGTCAAAATGGATTTGTTTATACCTTATACCGTTCATCTACTATTTTAGGTAATCCACCAACACATCAGCCATCGGCCTTCCCTCGGCTATTTGATTCACGGATGCCCAACTGGATATTGTATAAGCTTTGTTTGCATCTAACAAAGCACCATTGTTTAAACGCATTTGGCTTATTCTTTGCCCAAATTCAGCGTTAGGTTCACAGCGAAAAGACATGCCCCCTACCCTGACCATATCGCCGCCTTGCTGATAGTAAGGATCTTCATTAAACAAATTATCCGCAGCATCTTCCAAGATGGCCCTTATTTCGCTGCCAGACAGGTTACGGCGCAGGGTGTTTGGATAAGTAATTGCCGTGTGGTTCATGACATCTTCGTAGGTAATGGGCTGTCCGGGTAATAAAGTAGTACCCCAACGAAAACCGGGCGATAAGGCAATCTGAGTATCATTTTCTGTCAGCAAGGCATCTAAAATCAATTGGTCGAATGTACCCTTGAAGCTATCCCGACGGTATAAAAGTTTGTCCGCAACTGCTAACGGTTGCTGTAATTTAGCTAAATAAGGTTTTCGTAGTGAATTAATTAAATCCTGCATTTCCGTATCCGGTTCAAGCAGGTTTGAAAATACGGGCAGTAATCGATAACGCAAATCACGTAAACGGTTTTGCCTAATATCCAAGTCCAGCACAGCCAGAAATTTGCCATGGCTACCCGCATTGGTCACACAGGTTTTGCCGCTACTGTTTGCTATCCATACTGGTTTGGGGATGGCATCATGGGTATGCCCTCCCAAGATGACATCAATGCCGGAAACTCTAGCCGCCAGCTTTAAATCGACATCCATGCCGTTATGGGAGAGCAGGATAATCACATTGGCACTTTTTTTTTGCCTGATCTCATCAACCGTCTTTTGCAAACGCTGCTCCTGAATGCCGAACTGCCAGTCAGGAATCAGCCGTTTTGGATTAGCGATGGGCGTGTAAGGGTAGGCTTGCCCAATGATGGCGATACGGGCGTTGTTGAATTCCTTGATGATATAGGGCTTAAAAACTGCGTCCGATTCCGCGCCCGAAGCAAACTGCGCTTCTTCGGTAAGCGACACATTTTGGGCAACAAATTCGCCTTTGAAATCCCTGATATTCGCCAGCACCTGGGCGCTGCCATAGGTAAACTCCCAGTGTCCGGTCATGACATTCACGCCGAGCAGGTTGCAAACCGCCAGCATATCCGCACCCTGCGTCCATAACGAAGTCGCCGAACCTTGCCAAGTATCGCCGCCATCAAGGAGCAGAAAATTCCCATGTGGGCTGGCCTGTTTGATTTGCTTGATTAAAGTCGCCAAATGCGCGAATCCGCCCATTTTTCCATAGATCGCCGCCGCTTCGGCAAAATTCAGATGGGTAAAAACATAAGCCTCCCGCAAACCCGGTTTGATGCCGAAAAAACCCAAGAATTCTTTTCCAGCCAAATGCGGAGGTCGGCCATAAGAGACTCCAACGCCGAAATTAGCCGCAGGCTCTCGGTAATACACTGGCAACAACTGTGCATGGCAATCGGTGATATGCAGTAAGGTGACATTACCGAAATCCGGCGCTGGATAAAGCTCTTTAGGGATTGAAAAAAAGCAAGAGGCCAGTCCGGGTGCAACACCCAATAAACCCAGAGTCTGCAAAAATTGGCGGCGAATCATGGCTTTGGTTACTGTTTGCTCTCAATATGCCGCAACCGAAACCCATTCTTTCTAATCTGGATGTAGATCGTATTTGCTATGAGTTTCTTGACCATTATTTGGATATATGACATGGACTTAAGGATCTGGACTTGTGGGTACGCTGTTTTTCCCATAGGCCCAAAGTTGCATAATTAGCGATAACATGGCCTAAAAAATCGTGGCTGGGTTTGTTATTTTTCGATCAAAACAATGGCATGTACTGCAATACCTTCTTTGCGTCCTTCAAAACCCAATTTTTCGGTAGTGGTTGCTTTGACGTTGATGCGGTCGATGTCAACTTGTAGATCGGTAGCAATGTTGTCGCACATGGCGGCAATATGGGGAGACATTTTAGGGGCTTGAGCGACAATTGTGATATCTGCGTTACCCAAGCTGTAGCCTTGTTCCTGGACGATCCGGTAAACATGGCGCAACAACACCCGGCTGTCAGCGCCTTTGAATTCTGGATCGGTATCGGGGAAATGCTTGCCTATGTCCCCTAAAGCAGCCGCACCCAATAAGGCATCGGATAAGGCGTGAAGCACGACATCACCATCCGAATGAGCTTCCAAGCCTTGTTCGTATGGGATTTTTACGCCGCCGAGAATAATATGGTCGCCTTCATTAAAGCGGTGTACATCGTAACCTTGTCCTACTCGTATCATTGTTGCTCCATATAAAATTGTGCTAATGCTAAGTCTTCAGGCTGGGTGATTTTAATGTTATCTGGGCGGCCTTCGACAATTTTCGGTTTTAAGCCCATTAATTCAAGCGCACTGGCTTCGTCTGTGATCGCAGGATTGCCTTCGGCTTCTTCCAGTGCTGATTTTAACAGACCGTAACGGAACATCTGCGGCGTTAACGCCCGCCAGATTGTGCGCCTGTCCAACGTGCCGAGTATGTACTTATCTTGTACATTTTTTAAGGTGTCGTGTGACGACAAGGCCAAAATGCCGCCGACTTCATCATTGACCAAGGTATCAATCAATAGCCGAATGTCGCCCGTGGTAAGGCAAGGCCGTGCGGCATCATGCACCAACACCCAATCGTCATCTTTTGCCTGCTCCCGTATAGCTTTCAAGCCGGACAACACCGAATCCGCCCTTTCCTTGCCGCCCGGCGCGGTAATGATAAGCTCATGTTTTCCTATATCGAGTTCAGTCCAATAGGGATCTTCTGCTGAGATGGCAACGGCGACGGCTGAGAAAACATTGGCTTGTAGCAAGCGTGATAAGGTATGTTCTATCACCGTAAGCCCTGCCAATTCCAGGTACTGTTTGGGTCGGTCGGCATTCATGCGCTTGCCTACGCCCGCGGCGGGAACGACTGCCCAGAATTTAATAGTTTGGTTCATTATGATATTTTTTAAGGCATCGCTAAATAAGTCCTTCGACGACCACCGGAAGTGCCTGTGGTGCAAGCTCAGGACGAACGGTAACGGGTTGATTCCGTTCGTGGTGAGCTTGTCGAACCATGATCGGAATCAACTTGCTCAGAGATCCCTTAATATATTGCGTCATGGTCACCCACATTGACGGGGATAATTTGTTCGTCTTTTATCAGCAATTCCAAGGTAATGCGATAAGAAAGATTAATCGAAACCGAATGCAAGCCTTCCCATTTGCCGTGTAACGGATGTAAGCGCAAAGACGGATGAAAAGGATTCGCTTCTAGCAATTGCAAGGTTTTCAAATATTGTTGCCGCAACTCAGGATGCCTTTTTAAAAACCGCGCCGCTTTGCGGTTATATTGCTCGGTAAAGACCAACGTATAAGGCATTAAAGATTGTCTAAGCGTGCCAAATGAGCTTCGGCAGACTCCTTAACAAACCGTCCGGCAGCCAAATCAGCTTGCGTTTGCGTCAAAGCTGCATCCAACTCGCATTCGCGAAGATAATGATAATGGGCAATCTCCATCACCACAAATTTATCCTTGCCGCGCACGGAGACAATCGCTTCCGGTGATTCGCCCAAGGCGGTTTCAATAGCGGCGATACCTTTTGTTTTTAAATCGTTGGCGCTGATGTGGGACATAATAGAATCCTGATGCACAGATTAATAATGCTATTTATCATATTATTAATAGTATTATTTAGCAACAGACTAAGAAAGTGATATGCCGTAACAGCGTTATTTAAGGATATTTTTAGTAGAAATCTTTGGTTTTTGTGACGCCAAGGCAATCTCAAGCGCCGTTTCAAGGCGCACAACCCGCATAGTTAAATCTTCAATCCGCATTTGCTGTCCTTTTATGGTATCGGCCATCCGTTCCACTTTATCGTCCATTTTTATGACTGTGGTTAACACATCCCACACTTTTTCCGAGATTCCCATTACTTATCCTTATGCATTAATCTGTCTGCATAGGTTGTTTTGCCTTAGAATCCAGTTCCGCCAGACGTTGTTCCGACGCGGCGACGAAATCCAACGCATTATCGATGGCTTGTTCAGTTTTGGCGGTGATTTTGACAACTTGATCCAGCAACCCTTCCAATAAATCCTGATCTTCCGATGCGGAATAGCTTTCTCCCGCACGGCGCAGAAATTCACCTGTAGAAAGCCCCGCCGCTTTGGCCTTGGCAGTAAGTTGTTGTTTTTGAGATTTGGTTACGAGAACAGGGATACGTTCAGTTGCAGTTGTCATGGCTTATCCTCATGAATATGGTCAGCACATGGTCATGATAACATGGGGCAGAGTTTTTGCAATTGGATTTTTGGATGTAAATTGTAGGTTGGTTTAGGCGCACAAAACAAATTACGACAAAATAATAGCCGATTTGTCCGTGCGCCGTAACCCAACGATGGGCGTTTGGGATGTCCCCGAATGTTGGGTTACGGCTCGCCCAACGGCATGTGACAGCTAAACCCCGGCGATTTTGCGAGCCTAACCCAACCTA
>PMDM01000014.1:0-2320 GCA_003155565.1 Methylococcaceae bacterium
ACATTCAACATAACAATACGCTAATAATCGAGCTGGAACGACATCTGAAGTTCAAGTCAATATTAGTGGAGCTTTCAGCAAACTTTGTGAGCATATCGATTGATCTGATCGACCAGGAAATCCTGGTAAGTCTGCGCCAGATTTCTGAAAATCTTGACCTGGACCATATTGGGATAGGCGAAATAACGCCTGACGGGCAAGATTTTTTTTCGAGTTATCAATACGCCAAACCTAGCATAAAATCTTGGATCGGCGCCTCTCTAATGGCTGAAGGTCCCCTGCTGACTCAAACAATCCTGTCGGGTCAACCCTTCATCATGCCTGACGTGGAGGCATTGCCGCCTGAAGGCGCGGTCGATCGGGAAGGATTTCTCCGCTACGGCGTCAGGGCGATTCTGGTTTTTCCGTTTATTGTTGGCGGACGCCTGTGTGGAGGCATNNTTTGCTAATGTGCTGGCACGAAAGCAAGCCGACCAAGCGCTCAGAGCAAGTGAGGAACACATGCGCCTGGCATCTGAGGGAGGCAATATCGGCCTGTGGGTATGGGATATTTCCCGGGATACAATCTGGGCCACTGACAAAGCCAGGCTGATTTACGGCATTCCTTTTGCCGATGCGCTGAACCTGCAACGTTTTTTGGAATCTCTCCAACCTGAAGACCGGTCACGGGTCAGAGAGGTGATTGAAAAGGTTTTGCAGGACGGCGGTACCTTCCGGGAAGAATATCGGGTGGTGCATCCTGATGGCAGTCTTCACTGGCTCTGCGCCAACGGCCTTTGTCAGATCAATGCCTTAGGCCGGCCCGCGAAGATAATGGGTGCCACAATTGAGGTAACTGATATCCGCCAGGCCAAACTTGAACTTGAGCAGTCCAACGCTGAATTAAAGCGTGCATTTGATGAGATTCGAAGTCTAAAAGACCAGCTACAACAGGAAAACGTTTACCTATGGCGCGAGGTGGTTGGTCGCCCCGTGGGGGCTATCGTCAGCCAAAGCCAAGAGATGCACCGTATCCTGTTGCAGATCGAGCAAGTCGCGCCAACCCCTGCTTCAGTGCTTATTACTGGTGAAACGGGTACCGGCAAGGAGCTGCTTGCCGCCGCCATCCATGAGGCAAGTACGCGACATGACCGGCCCATGATCAAAGTAAACTGCGCGGCAATTCCAGCAGCGCTCATCGAAAGCGAGCTTTTTGGTCGTGAAAAAGGGGCCTATACCGGTGCTCTGGCCAAACAAATCGGCCGATTTGAATTAGCCAACGGCTCCAGCATTTTTCTTGATGAAGTGGGAGAGTTATCCCTGGAATCCCAGGTCAAGCTGCTGCGGGTATTGCAAGAAAAAGAGATCGAGCGTTTGGGGAATCCAACGCCAATCAAGGTGGACGTTCGCGTGATTGCGGCCACCAATCGCAACCTATCAATAGAAGTGGCGGAGGGGCGTTTTCGCCAAGATCTCTACTACCGGCTCAATGTCTTTCCCATTCATGTGCCACCACTTCGCGAGCGACGCGAAGATATTCCACAACTGGTCGAGAACTTTGTGGAAGAATTTGCCAAGGCAATGAGAAAATCCATTGATGCTGTCGCCAAGCCGGGTTTACAAGTTCTCTGCAGTTATGATTGGCCCGGCAATATACGCGAGTTACGCAATGTCATCGAACGGGCCGTCATTCTGGCAAAAAGCCCCATTCTCAAAATTGACCTGCCTCCAGGCACCCTGTCCTCAACGGTACCGGAAACAGCCGGTCTTGCCTCATTAGAAGAAATCGAGCACGACCATATTGTCCGTGTGCTTGAGGCGACCCGTTGGCGAGTTCGTGGACAAGCAGGTGCAGCGGAGATACTGGGCATCAAGCCCACCACGCTGGAAAGCCGGATGGTCAAACTTAAAATTCGCAGGCCATCACCCAATTAGCTTAGTCCGATATATCGTAGTTAACTACGGTATATCGTGTTTCATGGGTTTGCCAGCGGTTATTGTTGTTCGGCTAGGCCGTTCTAACCATATATTTATTAAGGCTATTGTTGATTTTTAGGGGATGTGGCACAGTATCTGCTTTCTAGCTAGGCATGATCGAACTACACCTTGTTCTTAGAGTGCCGTTGACTAAAATCCGGCCCATGATAGACGCATTGCAAGCGTTAGCGGGAGCTGTGCGTGCCGAGCCCGGTTGTATTGCCGTCGAGGTTTACCAGGCAGCTGGTATTCCAAGCTGTGTCTGCTATATCGAAACTTGGGAATCGGAAGTAAAGCTGCGGAAAATGATCTTATCACGGCATTTCAGTCAACTCGCTGCCCTGATGGAACAATCGATAGAGCC
>PMDM01000014.1:2409-2893 GCA_003155565.1 Methylococcaceae bacterium
CTAGGGATGCGCATGTGGGTTATGATCAGGATGATCGTGTTGTCGCCATGATTACCAGAGGCATTGGCAATCCGGGCACACATCAGCATTGATCAAGCAACGTTGTGAATTCACCAAAGAAGTTAAGTGAAACAGAGTAAGAACACATCAAAAAGGAACAGACTACTATGTCATATGATGCCTACTGTAACCCAAATTAGCCGCCAGACGATACAAAACCATAACCCAACCCATCGAAAGGAAAAAACCATGAAACACAAACTACTCGGTTATATACTGATCGTTTCGGCGGTGCTGACCTGCGCCGCCGTTACTCCTCCGGCACTGGCAGAAAAGACCCAGGGTAAACCCGGTAAGTCAACTGCCGGCAAAGAACACAATCAAGCGAGTCAATTACAGACCACAGGTTCGCCGGGGTCGCCCAGCGCCACCACCACCATCGATGGCAGACAGCTGCCGGCGCCCGATCCGAAATTCGGCGGCG
>PMDM01000176.1 GCA_003155565.1 Methylococcaceae bacterium
TTCAGCAGCCCACACTCGATATGGATCTGACGGTGATGCAAAACCTGGGCTACCATGCAGCCCTGCATGGTATGGGGCATAAGCTCGCCAAACAGCGAATCCAGCAGGAATTGGAACGGCTCAATATGGTTGACCGACGTTTCGAGAAAATACGACAATTGAATGGCGGGCATCGACGGCGGGTGGAGATTGCCAGGGCTTTGTTGCATAAACCTTCCTTGTTGTTGCTCGATGAGCCTACAGTCGGTCTTGATGTGCCTAGCCGTCAGGATATAGTCGAACATGTCCATCGCTTAGCTAAGGACGAAAACATGGCCGTATTATGGGCCAGCCATTTGATTGATGAGATTTATCCCGATGACCGCCTCATTATCTTGCACAAAGGCCAAATCAAGGCGACTGGATCAGTTGATGAAGTCCTGCAACAAACCGGTGCAACTACAATTAAGGACGCTTTCTATGCGTTGACGCAAGGAGCTCAAGGATGAAGATCCTGCATTACTGGCGAGCCATGTGGGGCATCATCTGGCGGGAATGCTGGCGGTTTGTGACACAGCGGGAACGCTTTGTGTCCGCGTTGGTACGTCCTTTGGTCTGGTTGTTCATATTTGCCGCTGGATTCCGTTCAGCCTTAGGATTGGCGATAAGCCCACCGTATGAAACCTATATTCTCTACGAAGTCTATATCGTACCTGGGCTATGCGGCATGATCCAGCTATTCAACGGGATGCAAAGCTCGCTTTCCATGGTGTATGACCGCGAGATGGGCAGTATGCGTATCCTGTTGACTTGCCCATTGCCCCGGTGGTTTTTGCTGTTGTCCAAGTTGCTGGCAGGTACGGCGGTTTCCATCTTGCAGGTTTATGTATTTCTCGGGGTTGCTTGGTGCTATGACATCCGTCCGCCATTGCAAGGATATGCTTGGATTTTGCCAGCGTTAATCTTATCAGGCCTGATGTTAGGCGCGTTGGGGTTGCTGTTGTCATCATTGATAAAACAATTGGAAAATTTTGCCGGCGTGATGAATTTTGTGATTTTCCCGATGTTTTTTATGTCCACTGCGCTATATCCCTTATGGAAAATCAAGGAATCCAGTGCCTTACTACACCATCTTGCGGAATATAATCCTTTTTCTCAGGCGGTTGAGTTGATTCGGTTTGCTTTGTACGGTCAGTTTAACCAACATGCTTTCATCTATACACTAGCCGCTTTTATTGTATTTATGACGCTGGCAATCTTGGGTTATAATCCCTCCAAAGGGATGATGACCAGAAAAGGAGGGGGTGGATGAACCCAGGCTGCGAAAACATTTCAAAAAAAGACCAGGCATCAGTGTTTTAACGGCCAAATCATAAGGATCAACAATCATTACGGTGAATAGGTGAAAAACTCATTTTTTCTTGTTATTCCAGCACAAGAAACCAAACCTGAACGGCTAAAATTATTTGAGCCAAAAGCGTTGGAGCAATGGCTATTTGAGCTTCCAACGGCCAACCCGAGTTTGGCCACACGCTTGATTCAGGACTTTATCACCGATTTTAATACCCTTAAAATGCCGTTTCAGTTACGATTGGATGCGTTGGAGCTACTGCGCCCCAAGGTTCTTATTATGGAAGATTATCTTCGTTCCAGATTGATAAGGACAGCTTTCCCGAAAGAAGAAAATGACTTGAAAATCCTTCAGGTGTTAGCTTCGATAGAGCGGGAATTCACGATTGGCTACTGGATAGTTATTAAAGAACTCACTCACCGTCAAGTAAGCTGGTTTCAGGGAAAAAGCTTGGCTTTGTCTTTGCAACGCTGCATTAAGGGATTGAGCAGTGTAGTCATTAGTCACTTTATCATGGGCTTGCCGATCCCTGATTGGGTATGGATAGACTTACATTCACTGTTTAAGCTGAGCGTAAAATCAAAAAAAGATAACGTAAAAGTTTCCGATCCCACAAACCATATCAATAAGGCAAGTACTCCAGAGGAATGCTATCGTCAGATACTTTTGTTGTGTCTTTCTCGACCTACTGGGTTACTGCAAAAAGAAATTCCGCTGGTTTACAGCTTTATTGAAAGCTTATTTCCCTTTTTTAATTTGAGCACAAAAGCAGCTCCTGGTCAGTCTATGCAATATGCGATTATGACTGACGAGGATAAGCCCCCTTTTGCCCAAATTGAAATGAAAACCGTACGGGATTCAGCCACGCTTTATATTGATTTCACCCGGCTTTACAAAACCTTTGAAAAAAAGGACAAATTTATTAGCCTGACAGAAACCCGGTTTACCTCGATGCACATTTTGAAAAGTCATGAGGACAAACCAACTGCTGAATTGCTCGATTACCTTGAGCAAAGATGGTCTGGAATTGAGCTTCAGAAAGAGGCTGTTTTTAGTGATCGGCTAGACCGATACCTTGCTATAGGCATAGCTTCCGCCCATAGCCTACAAAGTTCGGATTTAAGCGAGGGCAATAGCGACGCTGAGCAGGAAATGCTAGTCCACTCAGAATCTGACCGATTGTTGTTTTGTGTCTTTGTCAAAACCGGAATTTTATCGGTTGGCAATTTAGTCAGCTTCAGAAAAGCCGATCAGCCTGGACAAAAGCGGTCGCTAGCCGTTGTTAACGAACTGATAGTAGCCAAGCAGAGCGGTAAAATAAGTTTTGGGGTGAGCCTCATAACAACGCACTATCACTCTGTTTACTACACGATGGCAAATGCGGCTGATACTGATTCCGCTAACAAAGGCCTTTTTTATAATGCCGATGACCAATTTGATGAGGCCAGTTTTCTAGTGGTCGATAACTTTATGTTAAAGGAAGGCGATCTCATCAAAATGCTTATGAATAAGGAAAGTATTCACCTTATTTTAAAGGACAGAAGGAATGTTGGCCTGGGTTACTGGCAGTTTGAATGTCAACGGATTGCCGAAAGAATAGATAAACCAGCGCAACCTAAAAAGGGCTATGATTTTATCTGATTTCAATAAGAGAATTACATTTCACCGTAGGTAACACATAAATCACTTGAAAAGTTTTTACATCGTGGTAAGTTGGTTCACTAAGTAGACACGAATCAAAACAGCCTATGGCTTTTCAAGCAAGTAATAAGGCAGTCATAAAGAAAGTTTACTTGAAGAAAGTATTTGCAACACAAGCTGTCTAACCCGTATTGATAAGGTTTTGAGCAAAGTATCATAATAAAAAATTACAAACCATGAGGATGAAAAATGAGTAACGAAGATAATGTGAACAAAACTGTGGGCTCGTTGAAAACCACCGTCAGCAATCAGATTGCTGCAATGATGAGTTTAAAAGAGAGTAATCCAAAAGCTTTCTATGGCATTCTTGCAGCGGTGATCTTGCCCATACTTATCATAATGATGAGTGGCGGTGAATCCAAAACTGTTTCTGGCCCTACCATTAAAGCATTAGCCATCGGTCAAAAATACTCGTTAAAAAGCCCAAATACTGTCGATCCTAGCGCCAAGATTCGTCTGGTTCCAGTACCCGGAACCTTGGCCGCTTATGATGATAGCGAAGAAGCGGACAGAAATGCGCCTTGCCAGCACATGGCTCAAGGCACGCCAATTGAGGTGATGGAGTTTTCCGATTTTGGTGGCAATAAAAAAATGTTCGTAAAGGTTAAAGTTACGGACGGCGAATGTAAAGATAAAGACGGCTGGGTACTCGCAATAGACGTTCAGTGACACTAATTATAGATTGACACACTGCCAATAAAAATCCATAATTAGCCGGATAACTTCTATTGCGGGAATAGCTCAGTGGTAGAGCACAACCTTGCCAAGGTTGGGGTCGNNGGCTGCGTAGCAAAATGGTTATGCAGTGGCCTGCAAAGCCATCTACGCCGGTTCGATTCCGGCCGCAGCCTCCATGAGACGATTCAACAAGATTCAACGAAGCACACAAACCCCGCGTGTTACCTAGCATAGCGGGTTTTTATTGCCCAACGAAGTTCAACAAAATGTATTGACATCCGCAACAAATGGGGATGCTTTTTAAGGGTACTTTGATATTTTTAAAATGAGATACCCCCAAATGTTGACAGATACAGGTTTACGTTTTAGTTTTTCAACCTGTTCGATGTAATCAAGAAGCCCAATAAGTCGGCTTGTGCTCTCAGCCATAAAGATCCATTCATTTGGTTTTTTTGGCTAACTGCCAGTCTACCGCTGAAGCTAAGTTAAGCCGTATGGCGACCGCCAGCAAACGCTTGTCCCGTGTCCATAGCCGGGTATTGCCCAATAGCTGGGTAGAAGCAAGCAGGTGCGCGTCAACCAGTCCTATGCCCAAACCAAACAGCGAATGCGCTTCAATGAAAAAATTGACCTCATCGTCAAAGACAAGCGGGGCTTGAGGCAGGTTGTCCAGTGCCGCCAAAATCATTTCACGTTGGCGCAAATTCCCTAACGCCAATTCACCCCGGACAAAGGGATGGCTTAATACGCTATTCTGAATTAGCAAACTGGCTAATAGCGGTTCATTGTCACGAAGGTGATCAACCCATACCGATGTATCGACCAGAACCATCATGCTAGGTGATAGTTTGCCGTCGCGGAATAGTGTCCAGTTGCGGCTCGCTGCCCCCCAAACTCGCCAGCCTTTTTGCGCTTTCGCGCTCTATCAGGGCTTTCAAGGCTTCCCTTACCAAGCTGGATTTCTCCTGCAAGCTGGTCAAAGCCTGCGCTTTTGTCAGCAATTCATCATCTAATACGATTGTGGTTCTCATGGCTTGCCTCCCAGTTCATCATCGAATGATGCGCTCTTTTGTGCATTAAAGCAAATTGTGGATTTATCGTCTCAACGCTCTGCGTCCAGCATTGCTGGAAATCATGCTGCTATGGCAACTGCCAGCTCCCACTCATAGCCGATTTTGAATCTAAAGCTTAAAATAACGCCACTGACCGCTTTGCCTCAGGTGGAAGATGGTACTATCCCCTCCCGCTTCCGTTGGTAGTTATCGTAGCTTTCTCTTGTTGGACAGTCGGATGACATCTTTTTTTGACACTGCTATTGACCAATATTTTGCAGTGTTTTTATCGATCCCACGCTATGCGCCACTGCCATTAAGTTAGCGACAAGCTCCTTCTCCCTTGAGGGAGANNAACTTAATGGCAGTGACGCTCTGCGCGGGAATGCAGCCAGAAACGTTCTACGCCCCGCACCGCTGGAGCTGTACCCACACTGGAGCATGGGGAGCGATACAATGGAATACACAGTCCAGGCGTTGAATTTCTCCCCTTATTCCAATCTACAGAACTGAACGCAAGGATAGGTTTAAACTCAGTTGCTACTTGCGGCTTGATCTATAAGTGAGCGGNNCTGTCACATAACTGTTGAATTTAACCGAGATTTTCTTGGTTCTCAATGGTTTCCACCTTTGCGTATTTCGCACTTTGAATGACCTATTCAATTATTCGTCGTATCATTAGCAGGTCAGGAAATACACGTTGAAAAGCTAGGTGCCATTCTCGGATTTTCGACTACTAGTTAACACCCAAAAAACAGGACGTTCTATGACTCTTCTTATTCAAGAGTTAGCAAAAACTGAATTACTACAGAATGTATCAGATAACCTGTTGAGACAGGTGTTAGCGCATGCCAGCCCTTTGGAATTACGGTCTGGTGAATTACTGCTTTCCCCTGGGCAGGATAATCAACACATCTACTTGTTGCTCTCAGGCACACTCACGGTGCATTTTAATTCGCCGGATTCACCCGTCATCAGGGAATTAACCGAAGGTTTATCGGTGGGTGAAATGTCAATTATTGACGATACCACCCCGTCTGCGTATGTGAAGGCCAAAGAGCATTGTCGGGTATTTCCTATACACCGCGATTTTCTGATTGACCTTATTCAAAACGCCCATCCGATTGCGTACAACTTGCTTCGGATACTCACACAGTGGATGAAAGTCAATACCCAAAAAATCATCAATGA
>PMDM01000279.1 GCA_003155565.1 Methylococcaceae bacterium
CAATGGCACTTGGTCTGACTCGAAATCGGCGCAAACGCATCTACGCGCCAAGTACGAATACCTGGCGGCAAGAAACCTGATCGACACCACCGAAGATTTTATTGAAAAGGCCGCCGCGAAAAGCAGTCTTAGCGGTCAACCATATGAGGTGAGCTGTAATGGCGGCGCAACGGTGAAGAATAAAAAATGGCTGCACGACGAGCTTGCGCGTATTCGGGGGTTTTAGCGTTAGGTTCAAAGAATTGTGTGCCTGTAAAAATAAAATAGTTGATTTCCAATGTGCGTCACCGCACCGACTTTAACGAGTATTTTCAATACACTTCTTGTCAGCTTGCATCGTTATGTTTTTTGGCAGCAGGTTTAAATGAATGCCGAAGCTAACAAAGGGGCATTTTATATGAAATTTTAATGGAGATGCGTCATGAGTTTAGGTAGATATTTTATAGGTTGGCTGTTGGGTATACCAGTGTTTGTTCTGGTCATTATTTATTTCTTGTTCAATCATTAAAACTGCACAGCATTAGGCCAATTCATTTGGCTCCAAGCAATGAAGTCAGTAATAACAGAGATTCCCTCTTTGGATTAGCATTTATTGATAGTATCGGATATTAATAATTATTCGATCCTAGTTTATTTTTTAAGGAAACCATTATGAAAGCAAAAGACAATACCAACAAGGTCGATGAAACCATTGACCGAGTTAAATCAGGCGCTCACGAGGCCGTAGATAAAGTAGCCAATGCTACCAGTCAGGCGGCAGGTGCGATAGGTCAAAAAGGTGAGCAATTGAAAAATACGGAGCAGCAATTTGTTGAAGATTGCCGAGGTTACATTCATGAAAACCCTGTCACTTCATTAGGCATAGCAGTAGGAGCTGGCTTTCTTTTAAGCCGCTTGATAAGCGGTCGTTAACCTATCAACCTAATTGAAGATGTGGTTACGGGTTTTACCAAGCAACAGCGGGTTTATTCTACGACTCATTAACTCTAAAGTTAGTTGTTAGATAAAGTGGGAGGACATCCGTTGAACGAAATGGATAGTGCCAGCATGGATGCCATTAATAGGCTTAAAAAATACCTTTACTAAGGAGAAAAGAATGTTTACACGATTATTGTTAACTATGTTCACTTTAACGGTCGGTTTACTAATGATGACCGGACCCGTTCAAGCCGATAAGTATACCGCAATCTATCTAGCGATCGACGCGGCATTGGAAAATACCCAGCGCAATGTCCGCGACAAGGATGGCACGACCTTAACCCCGGACGATCAAAAGAGCAACAAAAAGGACATCAATATCACAACCAAGATTCGTAAAGTCTTAATTAAAGATAAGTCACTATCGGTAAATGCACACAATATAAAAATTATCACTAGCAATAGGATAGTGACCTTGCGCGGGATTGTTGAAAATGCCGATGAAAGCATGACAGTGGAAAAAGTCGCCAAGAAAACGCACGGCGTAATTCGTATAGATAATCAACTTGAAATTAAATCACCAATAAAAACCTAGGAGAATGTCATGACTAAAGCGGTTTTTTGTATCGCAAAAAGTACCGAACAGACAGAACATATTGTTAGTAACCTGAAGACCGCTGGTTTTCTGAACAATGATATATCGGTCTTATTTCCAGACAAAAACAGTACCAGGGATTTTGCCTATGAAAAGCACACCAAAGCGCCCGAAGGGGCTGCTATTGGTGGCGCAGTAGGAATAGGCACTGGTGCTGTACTTGGATGGCTGGCCGGGATTGGCAGCCTGGCTATTCCGGGTATCGGCCCGTTTATCGCCGCAGGCCCCATTATGGGTGCATTGAGCGGTGCAGCAGTCGGCGCAGCCGCCGGAAGTTTGAGTGGTGCTTTAATCGGTCTCGGTATTCCNNTATGAAGCCAAGCGCTATGAAGGAAAAATCATAGGAGGAAGTGCCTTAATTTCTGTTCACACGACAAATAGCGAAACCATTGACCAAGTGAAAGAAATCTTTGAACAGGCCAATGCCGAAGATATTTCATCGACTGAAGAAGCGTCAGTCAACGCTTAAGCTTGATGATGCACTTACGCGTCATCAATAAATAATAACAGAGGAGTTAATTATGCATAACGTAAAAACAATTGAAAAATTGCTGAAAGATGAATTATCAGCGACGGAAACTTACCATCAGGCTTTGGAGAATTTTCGGGTACCTGGCGGACAGTTCATGGCAAATTCTTTAACGCCAATTTTTGGGGCCCATAAAGCGGCGGTTTCCAGTTTAGAGGCACAAATAACTAAGCTGGGAGGAACGCTCCAAAAAGGTACAGGAGTCTGGGGCAGTTGGGCGAAATTAATCCTGGAAGGCGCAAGTTTGCTGGGCAAGCAATCGGCAATAAAGGTTTTGCTGGAAGGCGAAAAAAGCGGGGAAGTGGATTATGAAGAAGCACTAAAGGATACCACGCTGTCTTCAGAGGTTCGTTCTTTGATTGAAACAAAGCTGCTGCCTGCCCAACAATCACATATACGTTCTTTGGATCGCCTTTTGGATGCGACACCTGCTTAGGCTTACCAGCTTTTAGCATAGCATGTGGTTTTCAATTAATGCCAGCGCGAACCCTAATTGGTTGACGCTGGCTTGATTTTGTGCTTTACCTGATTTTAAATAAAAAATCCAACTTCACCCTGGGTCGGAGAGCGATCTAGCTGCGTGAGTCTCTCGCCCACTGGAAAAACGCCTCCTTAGCATGATGCACACCCATTGCAGTCCTTCGTAAAAATGAAAACAATCAAATACACTGATCAATTTTGTTCGAAAGTGAACATTGGATTTCAGGGTGAAAAATATACTACTCTGTGGACTTCATTGAGAACCAACTTGGTCTCTGCCCAATTTCGATGGATCCTTGCCAGGTTTATAACTTTTAGCTATTGGACACAAAGATTCTGTCTGGGAATCTGGGTTAAGATTGCTGCCATCAAAATCAAGCTCCTCCTCAGCGACTTTACCATCACGAACTAAGAAATATCGCTGTTTGAAATAAGAATTGATAAATGTTACGCAAATTACTTTACCGTCCCGTCCCTCACAATTTTCTTACAAAACCGACTTGGCATTATTCAACGCCATTGTTGACATTTTTCAGCACTACACTGATTGACTCTTTAATTTCAGGTGAGGCAAACTTTTGGTTAGGTAAATTAGTTTCCAAGTAAGCAACAAATTCTGGTGTTGTGTTCATTGCTGTTTCAAACCATTGTTTGGCCAAATCAACCTTACCCGCATCCGCATGTGCAGACCAATCAAATAATGCCGTAGCAGCCTCTATCTCGCCCATATGTGCTAAGGCATCACCACTGGCCAATTGCACATTTTCAGTTGCCGAGTTTTCCAGCGAATCAGCCAGCTTTGGAACCAGAGCAGGATTGACTAAATTTGTCATGGCTTGTTTAACAATATCCACCCGTTCCGCATTGGTATTGTCAGTTAACGTCTCAATGAACATATCCAGCGTGGAGGGTGTTCCTATACTGGCCATTACATTGGCTATGGACGGCCAAAACTCTGCATTCTCAGTTTGCCAGGCAGCCTCAAATACAGGTGCTAATTCTGTGTTGGGGTGCTCATGCCATAATTCTGGAGAGAATTTACTGATAGCATCAAATGCCGCCGACTTGACGTCTGCTTCGTCTAGCAAAGCTTCATTGACCAAGCTCATTAGTGTCTCAGCCGATTTGTAATTGCCGACTTCCCCCAATATACTCACCAACACTTGTTGAGCAAAATCCTCCAATGACCTCTGCCTAAACAGTGCTAAAAATTCCTTATAAATCGCATCATCCGGTTCTTTGCGTAAGCGTTCGATAAGCGCATTTTCTAAGCCTATTTGTACTTTTTTCCCGCCCTGAAAACCTGCCAGCAGCGTTTTCCAAATGGACTCAGTAGTAAGTGATGAATAATCCTTATACTGGTCTTCAATATAAGCAGAATTAAACTGCTGCGGAACAGGCTGGTTTGTGTTTTTTATTGGCTGTATTGTGGATTTTACCGGTTTGGCTTTTGCTTTCCAAACCGGTAAGCTCCTACTGTTGATCAAACCGACAAGTACGCCGAGTATTAACAAAATAACAAGCAATCCAGAACTTTTTCTAAAGCTTATCAAAATAGGTTCACCCAAGTTTTAAACTATCAGCGACGGAAACCGTGTGGGCCTATGTCTAAGGCGGTTTAATCAAAGCCAGCCTAAGCGCCTATAAATATTAGACAAAGCTATTGATAAATCGCGTACTTGTTTTGATTCTTCAATATGAACTCGGGAGTACTTATTAAAAGCTCTAATTGGTAGTGTCCACCCAAGTAAGTTACTCATTTTCTGGCTAAAAATCGGCACTATTCCATCTCCTCTTAATTCCGCACGTGACCGGCCATTTAACACGAAATTTAAGGCAGTATTTGAAGGCCTGATAACTTCACTAAATATATTGTAACCACAACCACTTTCTCTATTTGTGAGGCTGTTACCCAGGCAACCAAAATTGATTCTATCGTAGGTTATTTCGGTAAATACGATGTTTGGTAATTGCCCAATATTGTTATTCAATTCCCTGATCTGTGGGGATGCATCAGATAAAAAATTAATGCCAGGTGCCTTTAAGTCAATATCACCGACTTTTTTAAGGATAATTTTAGTAAAGCGCCAATTTCGGGCACAGTTACTAAAATTAAATATCGAGTCATAGGATGATTCTGGCAGACAATTTTGACTCATATAATTGTAGTACCGTCCCAATGGCGTTCCTGAATGAGGAGTGCCGGTGGTAATTAAACCGACCACATTTTGTCTATTTGCATCATTACTTTGCAAAAAAGCCCGGGCAGCAATTCCGCCACTGCTGTGGCCCAGTAAAACAATCTGGGTATTATCGCCCAATTTCCTTTTGATGCGGGTGATTGCGGTACCAATTTCTGTACCCAAGGTTTCAAAAGTCGAATAACCGCCAGCACACCCACCTGATTTTGAGCAGCGGGCATTATCCAATCCTCTTGGCGCAGTGCTGATTCGATCTAGGCGACCAAAATTAAAGCGCATGCAATAGACGCCTTCGCTATTCGGTTTCAATTTTTGTTTGAAAAAGTTAGCATTTCCGGTACTGCTGCACCTGCTATCAAAACCAGCCTGGCTATCAACCAGCCTGTTCCAAGTCGTCAAATTTGAAGACAATCCATGCAACAGTAAAACTACTTTTGGTTGGTTGACTGCTGAGGTTGCTGCAGTGGCCACACCAGCCCAGCTACAAACGGTTATTAATACAAACAAACAAACGCCAAAGCCTCGAACAAGGCAGCGCAAACGTTTTAATAAGTTCATCACAATACTCTCCTAATTACACAAAAAATCAAAGTTGTTAATGCGTAAAATCTCTAAAGGTGACAGGTGGAATCCTTGCCTTAAACAGTATGGACACAATCGCTGCCAATTTCATCGCGCTCGTTGACCACAGTAAGGGATTAGTGCCGACACCCGCTGCTACCGGGAACTGTGCCACCTCGCCACACGCAGTTAGCGCTACCGCTAAAAAAGCGAACAGCAACCAAAGCCTTAGGTACATGGACATAGAATCCGGTTAAACGGCTAATGCTGCATGCCCGCCATTTGCCGACAACTTTCGGCACAAGCTTTACAGGCCTTGACGCATTGATCCATCCCGCCGATCTTCTCACAATCCACCGCGCACGCCTCACAGACCTCGGCGCAGACCTCACAAACACGCGGGTGAAAGGGCGAGCTACTTAGCTGAAAATTGGCCGAGGCCTGGCATATCTCGGCGCAGTTTATCATGAGACGGAAGTGTTCCGCTTCGACATGCTTTCCGCCAGCCTCAAGGCAGTGGTTCATGGCGGTTTGCAGGCAGACCTGATGGCAATGGCTACACGCCTCTATACAGGTTTGCATAGTGGGTTCAGTGTGGGCTGGGTGATGCATGGAACTCTCCTAAGGTAAAGAAACAATCTGGGTAAAGATAGACGGCTCACATCGACCAAAATTTAAGCTTTGGGACAAGCCTTAGGTTTGTGTAAAAACCTTTCGTGGATACCTTAGCCAAGAAACCAGCTGTTGTCGGTACGGTGGCGCACATAAGCATTCAAACATCCATTTGGCTTAGCAAACGGGGATTGTTGGAAAGGAAAGCCTAATAATCCTATAAAGAGGCAATAGTTATGAAGCCCACCAATGCATCG
>PMDM01000269.1:0-411 GCA_003155565.1 Methylococcaceae bacterium
TATACGTCGGATGACGGATGCCAAAGAAACCAGTTTAACGCAATATAGGCATCGCTAAAGCTGTATCCTATAACTGACTATGAGAAATAATATGACAACTATTAAAAAAACCGTACAGGTATGGAGTCCATTGATCCGTATTGGGCATTGGACTTTGGTGATTGCTTTTTTTACGGCATATTTTACAGAAGACGATTTCATGAACCTGCATGCCTGGTCAGGCTATATCGTGGGGATGTATTTACTTACTCGAATACTTTGGGGCTTTGTGGGTGGAAAGTATGCGCGCTTCCGTAGTTTTATATATTCCCCTGCTAAGATTGTTGACTATTTGAAAAATCCGATTGCACGTAACCCTCTGCATTATATCGGTCACAACCCGGCGGGTGGTGCGATGGTGATTGCACTTTT
>PMDM01000269.1:419-6229 GCA_003155565.1 Methylococcaceae bacterium
AATCTAAAGTTCTAAATATCGACCAGAAGGTCGATAAACAGGCCGAAGAATTTTGGGAAGAATTCCATGAGCTATTTGCTAACTTGACGCTATTACTGGTATTTTTACACGTTGGTGACATCATCGTTTCTAGTGTCATCGATAAAGAGAAACTGGTAAAAGCCATGTTTACTGGTGAAAAAGATGTCGATGATACTTATCAATAACCCGCTGACTATAAAGAAAATCCAAAAAAAATGGAGCTACATTGAGACACTCTGAATTTCCNNCCGGCGCCATGTCGATGGCGGCGGGAGAATATGTCTCGGTCAGTTCACAAGTCGATACTGAGCAAGCCGACCTCAATCGGGAACGCAAAGAACTGGCGGAAAATCATCATAATGAAGTGAATGAATTAAAAGCGATCTATATCGATAGAGGCCTCGAACCGGAACTTGCCCAGCAGGTTGCCGAGCAACTTATGGCACATGATGCTCTGGGAGCTCACGCGCGGGATGAATTGGGCTTGACTGAAATTACCACAGCCCGTCCGTTACAGGCAGCCATAGTATCAGCCCTGACATTTTCTTTAGGAGCATCGTTGCCGCTTTTGATGGTTATGGTTTTTCTCTATTTACCCTTGGCGCATTTCAATCAAATTATAATCGATAACACAAGGTTAGATACGATGCCCCTTATCGCCACTGTTGGCTCTATTTCATTGTTATCGTTGATGCTGTTGGGTGGGCTATCTGCCTTGACGGGTGGTGCCTCTGTTTTGAAGGCGATTGCCCGCATTACCTTCTGGGGTATGCTATCGATGGTCATTACCGCCAGTGTGGGTTTATTATTCGGGGCGATGAATTGATAAGTTCTTTTCTGTGCTCAAATGAATAGTTTGTTTGATGCCGACTAGGCTTTGTTCTCACAAATCCAGTCTGTGATCATGTTTTAAAACAACACTAAATTTAGTGTACAGACTAATAATTTGACATTTTCCATATTTCAAATATTATTGAAATATGGAAAATAAAACAGCCGTAATTACTCTTTCTGCATTAGCCCAAGAATCAAGGCTTACGATTTATCGCACGTTAGTCCAAGCCGGACCCGATGGGATGGCTGCTGGAAAAATCAGCGAAACGACCGGCATTCCTCCTTCTTCCTTGTCCTTTCATCTTAAAGAAATGAGCTATGCAGGGATTGTGAATTCCCGGCAGGAAAGCCGCTATATCTACTATTCCGCTAATTTTAAGGTGATGAATGAACTCTTGGCCTTTCTCACGGAAAATTGTTGTGCCGGTGTCCCATGCGGTGTGGAAACACCATGCTGCGAAGAAAACGCTTAGCCTTTTATATCCATAACAGGAAAACCACTCCCATGAAACGCTTCCACGTCCATATAGCAGTGCATAACCTTGTTGAAAGTATTGGTTTCTATTCAGCACTTTTTGGAACTGAGCCAAACGTCGCCAAACCCGATTACGCCAAATGGCAGTTAGACGACCCGCGAATTAATTTCGCGATTTCCCAGCGCGGTGCTAAAGCGGGCTTAGACCACCTGGGCATCCAAGTGGAATCAGGCGATGAACTTGAAGCCCTCAACCAACAGCTTACCCAAGCCGCATTATCGGTTGAAGAACAAAAGGCGGCGGCTTGCTGTTACAGCGAAAGCAACAAATACTGGACGCTTGACCCCCAGGGTATTGCTTGGGAAACGTTTCATTCACTCGCGTCTATCCCCCTGTTTGGCGACGACACCCCGGTTCCGGTTAAGAAAGTAGCCTCGGCCTGCTGCCCCTCTTCGACTGGGAGCAGTTGCTCATGAGCGAGACGCTTTATAACGTATTAATCCTGTGTACCGGCAACTCGGCACGTAGCATCATGGCCGAGGCGGTATTTAACACGATAGGCAAAGATCGGTTCAACGCTTACAGCGCGGGAAGCCATCCAACCGGCATTGTCCATCCCTTAGCGGTCGAGCTAACTGAAAAACTGGGTTACCCGACTGAAAAACTCCGTAGCAAAAGCTGGAATGAGTTTGCCACACCAGATGCACCACAAATGGATTTCATCATCACCGTCTGCGATAAGGCAGCAAGCGAACCCTGCCCCATATGGCCAGGTCACCCAATAACATCAGATTGGGGGCTTGAAGACCCGGCAGCCGTCCAAGGTTCCCTTGAGGAACAACGCCATGCTTTCCAAAATGTATTGAGTTACATCATGGCACGGGTTCGGCTGTTCTCAGTATTGCCGCTTGCCAAACTCGATGAACTGACCATCAAGCGGGAAATGGACAACATCGGGCAAATGAAAGACTCCTAATCAATTTAAATATAAATGAGACCACAATAATGAAAGTACTGTTTCTTTGCACCGGCAATTCCTGCCGTTCGATCCTGGGCGAAGCCACCTTCAACCATCTTGCCCCGGCAGGTTGGGAAGGCATGAGCGCAGGCAGCAATCCCACCGGCAAAGTCCACCCGCGTTCCTTGGCGCTGTTGAACAGCCAAGGCATCTCGACCGAAGGCTATTACAGCAAATCCTGGAATGATCTGCCCGCCACCCCAGATATTGTGCTCAGTGTGTGCGGCAATGCCGCCAATGAAACCTGTCCGGTTTATCTGGGTTCAGCCATTCGTAGCCACTGGGGTGTGACCCAGCGCATGTTGAAGGCACAGAGGAAGAAATTACCGCTTCCTTCATGAAAGCCTATCGCATCCTTCGTTACCGTATTGAGCAATTCCTGGCCTTGCCACTTGATGAACTCCAGCATGACCGTGACCGCTTGAAAGCAGAGCTGGATCGTATCGGCAATTTATTACCGTAATTTAATTAGGAGAACTTTCATGACCACCATCCAAGTATTTGATCCCGCCTTATGTTGCAGCACCGGTGTCTGTGGTGTCGAGGTTGATCAAGCATTGGTCGGCTTTTCTGCCGATGTCGATTGGGCGAAACAAAACGGGGTACAGATCGAGCGCTTTAATTTGGCACAACAACCGATGGCCTTTGCTGAAAACCAACTCGTTAAAGGCTATCTGGAGCGTTCCGGTGAGGAAGCTCTGCCGTTAATACTGGTCGATGGCGAAGTGGCCTTAGCTGGGCGCTATCCACATCGCAGCGAACTGGCTCGATGGTCGGGAATTGCTGAGGCAGAACAACCTAAACAATCCGGCTGTTGCAGCGGGAGCAAGTGCGGCTAGTCAATTCAGCTACAAAAAAACTCCCAACTGTTGGGGATTATCCCAGGCACTGTGTTATTGCCTTCCAAACTATGATTTTACTGTTATTGGCCGTAAAACTCTGGCATCACCAATAGGATTTACCGCTATGAATGAACTAAAATTTATCGACCAGCCACCACGTTTCCTGTTTTTCACCGGAAAGGGCGGGGTCGGGAAAACCTCAGTCGCTTGTGCAACCGCGATCCAGTTGGCTGACGCAGGACAACGGGTATTATTGGTCAGCACTGACCCCGCTTCTAATGTAGGCCAAGTCTTCGGTATCACCATTGGTAACCAGATCACAACAGTGTCGGCTGTTCCGAATTTAGCGGCGTGGGAAATAGACCCGCAAGCGGCAGCGCAAGCCTACCGTGACCGGATCGTTGGTCCGGTTCGTGGGGTTTTGCCGGATACCGTAGTAAAAGGGATTGAAGAACAACTGTCCGGGGCTTGCACGACGGAAATCGCAGCCTTTGATGAATTTACGGCGCTGTTGGTCGATTCGGTGCTGACCGCCGGTTATGACCACATTATCTTCGATACCGCACCGACTGGGCATACCATCCGGTTACTGCAATTGCCGGGGGCGTGGAATGGCTTTCTTGAAGAAGGCAAAGGTGATGCCTCGTGCCTCGGCCCATTAGCCGGCCTGGAAAAACAGCGTACCCAATACAAAGCCGCAGTAGATGCGTTAGCTGACCCACAGCGTAGCCGACTCATACTGGTTGCCCGCGCCCAACAATCGACACTCCGCGAAGTGGCGAGGACGCATGAGGAACTGGATGCCATTGGCTTGTCACAGCAATACCTAGTCATTAACGCACTGCTACCGCAAGCAGAAGCGGCGCAAGATGCGCTTGCCACAGCCCTGTATCAGCGCGAACAACTCGCGTTAGAAGCCTTACCCGACGTGCTTAAAACCCTGCCCTGCGACCGCATTGAGCTAAAACCGTTTAACCTGGTGGGACTGGAAGCCCTACGGCATTTGCTGACCACAGCAATACCATCAACCGTACAAGGCGATGCCAGCACCGTTGCGATTCAGGCACCCAGCCTTTCAACGCTGATTGATACGATTGCCGAAGACGGGCATGGCCTTGTGATGTTGATGGGCAAAGGCGGTGTGGGTAAAACCACATTGGCGGCGGCTGTTGCCGTTAACCTAGCCAAGCGCGGCCTGCCGGTGCATCTGACCACCTCAGACCCCGCCGCGCATTTGAGCGAAACCCTGAGCGGCGCTTTGGACAATTTGACGGTCAGCCGGATCGATCCCCATGCAGAAACCGAACGTTACCGGCTACATGTCCTTGAAACCAAAGGCGCAAATCTTGATGACCAAGGTAAGGCATTGCTGGAGGAAGACCTGCGTTCGCCGTGTACCGAAGAAATCGCTGTATTCCAGGCTTTCTCTCGCATTATCCGTGAAGCAGGCAAGAAATTTGTGGTCATGGACACCGCACCGACCGGCCACACCTTATTACTACTCGATGCCACCGGCGCTTACCATCGTGAAGTGAGCCGCCAGATGGCCGGTTCTGAAGTCCATTACCTTACCCCGATGATGCAATTGCAAAACCCCAAGCAAACGAAAGTCTTGCTGGTGACGCTGGCGGAAACGACACCGGTACTGGAAGCCGCCAACCTGCAAGCTGATCTACGCCGTGCTGGCATTGAACCTTGGGCGTGGGTCATTAATAACAGTATCGCCGCCACGGTGGTGCATTCACCCTTATTGCGTCAACGTGCGGCTAATGAATTAAAAGAGATAGAAGCTGTAGCGACTGTCCATGCCCAACGCTATGCCGTGGTGCCTTTACTCAAAGAAGAACCGATTGGCGTGGAACGGCTATTGGAATTATCTCAAGCAAACTATAAAAAGTAGGGCTATCTCATACTTGTGCGCCGTGTTCCCACAGCAAGCGTTGAACGGTTAGCCGACATTCGCCAAATATATCCAAAGCTGCTTAGTTCATTGTACTTTGTTATTAATGCCGCCTTTATTTTTTCTCCAATTTGTCGAGTTCAGTCGCTACTGTTACCTTCATCCATCAACTGGTGACGGATAGACAGTAATTCTTGTTGACGTTTTGCGCTGGTTTCTGGGTAACTCATTTTGAGCGCTTTAAATGTATCGAGGATAATCTGGGAAATTATCAGCCGAGTGTTCTTCTTGTCGTCTGCCGGGACCACGTACCAAGGCACAGTTTTTGTACTTGTTGCGCTTAGACACGCTTCATAGGCATGCATGTACTGTTTCCAGAATTGCCTTTCTTCTATGTCGGCAATACTGAATTTCCAATTTTTTTCCGGGTCTTCGATCCGATTTATAAATCGGTTTCGCTGTTCATCCTTTGAAAGGTGAAGGAAGAATTTTATAATCCGTGTACCGTTACGGTAGAGATGGCTTTCCAAGTCCAAAATAGAACGGTATCGATTCTGCCAGATAGTTTTCTCATTAAGCAGCTCGTCCGGCAGCGCTTGACTACGCAATATTTCTGGGTGTACTCTTGCGATCAGCACCTCTTCATAGTAAGACCTGTTAAAGATACCAATTCGACCGCGTTCCGGCAAACATTGGGTGGTACGCCATAGAAAGTCATG
>PMDM01000269.1:6289-8428 GCA_003155565.1 Methylococcaceae bacterium
TTTTTGAGGTTGACCTTTTCGCCTTCTTGAACCCGGAAGTCGTTAATATTGATTTTCATCTTTATACTCTTACATGATTCGACGTCAAAACAACCATTTCATTATCCCTATTTCCCTGACACTTTGAAATAATTATGCCGACTCACTTGGTTAATTGGGAATTTTCAATAAGTTTGCAAAGTGAGCAAATATTAGATCGGTCACCTATGCCTTAGAAGTATGAGATATTCTCAAGTCAAATTACAGGCTAATATCAAGACTTTTTTACGAACTTTCCGATTATCAGCTACCTATCCAAGGCATCGTCTTTTATTGATGAAGTGTTTAAGCCTTCATTCATTATCGTTTTCTGTTGGCAAGACGGTGCTTCCGCTTCCAATAAGCGAGCAAGAAGCCGCCGAAACTGGCCGACGGCGCGGTCTGACCTTATTAGCCTGTCCTGATGGGCATTTAAGCTATTGGAAGGTGTTTGCGTCAATACGACACGTTTGTCCTGGTTGAGTATGATCCGGTTACTTATTCCCATCAGAAATTCAAACACTTGCCGGATCAGGGGAATGCTGATGTGGTGGTAAACTCTCAAATAATATCGTGTCTTTTGCTCATTGATTGGCACGAACGCAATGAAATTTTTGAGCCTTGGACTTAAGTTTAACAGCCAAACACCGGGGAATAAAAAACGGAGTCCCGGTTCTTTAGTTGCGGCAGTTTCAGCTAATTCAGCTGGACTTCGTGGACGCTGTCCTGCGTCTTTTGAGTTGGTAACCCAAACCTTGATGCCATGTTCATCTGCTTCTACGTAAGGCCCCTCGACAAAGCTATTGCCAGTAGCACCAATGGTGGTGCGATGTACGAAGGCCAAATGTGCGACATCCAGTTGATTCTCGATAGCGCGCGTGTAATGGACAGGCCATTCAGTCACTACGGTTCCATATTGCCACCCGACTTTTAAGGTATTAAAGTAAGGCAATTCAGGATAGCTTTCTGATTCTTCACCCCACCAGAGCCAGATAAAACCAAACTCTTCTCGAAGTGGAAAATGCCTGGCTGCTATTGCTTTGGAAATCTTACCCTTCCTGCCAATCGCTGGGATATGCTTACATTTGCCATCCCTATCGAACTCGAAACCATGGAATGGACAAACTAGGTGGTTATTGATAATTTTGCCACTGCTCAGTGATGCGCCAAGATGAGGACAACGATCATGATGCGCATGGGGTAACCCATCCGTGGTGCGCCAAAATGCCAATTGCCGCCCTAGACGTTCAACACCCAACAGTTTGTGTCCAAGCTCGCGGCTTTCAAGAACTGGATACCATTGATTTTCAAGGACTCGCATCATGCTTTAACATTTTAAACGGTGTTAAATTCAAGCTTTAAGGCTATAGCGTGGGGAAAAGCTTTCTATTTTTTTATATATTTGGAGTTATCTTACCATCCAAGATTCCTGGGGCGTGCCTACCTGTTTAATATTCGAAGACTGACGTACCCAAATAGGGCGACAATCAGTTTTCGCCCTTCCTCTAAAAAAAGTATTGAGGCCGCTATTGCAATTGAAATGCCCCATTGCCCAGGGGTCATGGCTTCAGTCCCGAAAACCGTTTGCGCGGGTGGCCAATGCACCNNCTCGACACGTGCATTAAATACATTAAAAAACTGGAACAGTACGAATGTCGTAAATCCAAAGGTTTGGGATACCTGTCCCATACTGGCATGCAACAATCCGTAATGCAATGCCCCTAATGTCCCGATCATCATAGTAATACCATATACTACGATCTTCCCGAGGCGGGCGAACGGAAGCAATTGCTCAGCCTGATTGCGTGGCTTCTCCAGCATAATGCCTGGGCGCGCAGCATCTAATGCAAGTGAAATGGCTGGTGGACCATCCATGATGATTGCGACCCACAGAATCTGGACTGCCGTAAAGGGTTCAGGAAGCCCAGCCAAAGGGGCAAAAAACACGGTCAGAATTGCACCGATTGTGGTAGAAAGTTGGAAACGGACAAATTTCAATATATTGTCGTAGAGGGTACGCCCTTGGTACACGGCCCGCACCAGAGTTGCGAAGTTGTCGTCGAGCAACACCATCATCGCGGCGCCCTTCGCGACGTCGGTGCCGCTGATGCCCATCGCCAC
>PMDM01000365.1 GCA_003155565.1 Methylococcaceae bacterium
ACTTCGTCCAAGCCGATGCGTTGCCGATGGTGGACATACAAGTGGTTTTTGATGCCGGTAGCGCCCGGGACGGACAACAGTTCGGCCTATCTGCATTGACTTCCGCCTTATTGGATACGGGGGCAGGTCAGTGGAACGCTGACCAGATTGCCCTGCGTTTTGAAAGTGTTGGCGCCAACTTTGGTACAGGTGTTTCCAGCGATACGGCTTCCCTTTCCTTACGAACGCTTACAGATCNNAGTGTTGGGGCAAACTTCGGCACTGGGGTCACCAGCGACAATGCCATTTTATCGTTACGGACACTGACTGAACCTGCCTTGTTTGATAAGGCATTGGAGACCATGCACGTCATCCTGACCAAGCCCTTGTTTAAAAGAGCCGATTTTTTGAGGGAGCAAAACCGCACACTTGCAGCTATCAAACAACGGGAAGAATCACCGGCAGAAGTCGCCAGTGAAGCATTTTCCAATAAACTCTACGGAAGCCATCCCTATGCTCATCCCGATTCAGGGATCAAGGAAACCGTGAGCAAATTTAGAGTATCCGACCTCGCCCAGTTTTACAAAAAATATTACGTCAGCAGCAACGCGATGGTCGTCATCGTTGGCAACCTCAGCAAGCAGCAAGCCGAACAAACTGCCGAAAAACTGCTTGCCGATTTACCGGCTGGGCAAAAACCGGAAGCCATCCCCGATGTCATCATGCCCACACAAGCCAGCCAACAACATATTGAATTTCCATCAACACAAACACATGTATTAGTAGGCCTGCCAGGATCGTATCGTAAAGACCCCGATTATTTCAATCTGTACGTGGGCAATCACATCCTGGGTGGCAGCGGCCTGGTATCCAAGCTGTTTAGTGAAGTGCGGGAAAAGCGCGGCTTGGCTTACAGCGCTTCCAGTTCCTTCGCCCCCATGTTAAAACCAGGTCCTTTTATGGTCAGCCTGCAAACCCGCAACGACCAAACAAAACAAGCGGTGGAAGTCCTAAACACTACCTTGAAGGAATTCATCAACAAAGGGCCAACCCAAGCAGAACTGGATTCAGCCAAGCTTAACATAGCTGGCGGCTTCCCCATGCGGTTCGATACCAACAAAAAACTCGCCACCTATGTTGCCATGATCGGCTTTTACGATTTGCCCTTAGACTATCTGGACACCTTCCGGCAAAAAATAGAAGAAACCACTATTGCCTCCATCACCGATGCGTTCAAACGCCGCGTGAATACGGAGCTATTGCAAACCGTTACCGTAGGCAACTCAGCCACTACCGTTGCAAAATAAGCTCAGGATCATCGGCGGGGAGTGGCGTAGCCGCCAGCTCAACTTTTACGATGCCCCCGGACTCAGGCCAACCCCGGGCAGAGTCCGGGAAACCCTGTTCAGTTGGTTGCAATACGACATTATCGACAGCCGTTGCCTGGATTTATATGCCGGCAGCGGTGCGTTGGGGTTTGAAGCCGCATCACGAGGTGCAAAATCGGTTGTTCAGGTCGAAAACAACCCCGATGCTTGCCGCGCTTTAAAAGAAACCGCCGTCAAACTGTCCGCTACGCAAATCAAGATTATCCAAAGCGATGTGTTCCGTTATCTGGCAGGTGATGCCGAACCCTTCGATATAGTCTTCCTCGATCCGCCTTTTGCCCTAAACTTGGCTGCTCAAACCTGCCAGTGGCTGGAAGACAAAGGTTGGCTAAGCCCACACGCTAAAATTTATGTGGAAGCGGAAAGTAAGCAGAATTTTCTTGATGAGTTGCCGGAGAATTGGCATTTGCTAAAAAGTAAAACGGCGGGGGAAGTGGGGTATCATTTGTTCGGGGTTAGCAAGCAGGTTGATTTTGATTCAGAATCTATCGATAAAATTAATTAGAGAAAAAAATTATGAATAATCCCTAAGGATTATGTTATTACATGATTCTATTAATTTTATTTTTGAAAAGTAAGCAGTAGTTCTCAAACTGATTTTAAAACTGGATATACAAAAAGTTGCTGAAAGTGGATAATAAATTGTATTTTGAGCTATTATTTTCTTATTGACAATGAATTATACAAATTAGAGTGCAAAAAATAAGCAAAAACAATTTTGGAGAATGAATATGGCTAATGTGCAATCCTTACTTTATAGCGGGGTCTCGCTAGACTCATCAAAAATAAGCCTACATCAAAAAAAATCCAATCAAGAGTTTGTAAGAGATGAGGTTTTAATAGCCCAAAGCATTGATCCTTATCAACAAATTGTTAATGCAAATAAAATAATGTCGTCAGGGAAAAGCTTATTTTTCAATGAAAATACTTTGAAAAGTAAGAAATAAGTAGGTTTTATGTCTGATTGCTTCCCTAGAACAACTGATACACCAAATCAATCTCCGTTATATTGGGTATCTCATAAAGATAGATACCTTCGCCAGCTTCTTATTAAGGATATTGAGGAAGTAACTAAACGAAACTTAGTAGTTTATTTCACAGATTGCGATAGAACAGTTGCACAAATTGAGCAAAGTGATGATGTAGCGTTTTACGAGTTATTAAATAAAATCGAAGGAAAAGCAATTGATTTACTTTTGGAAACTAACGGTGGATTAACCGATGCCACAGAGAAAATTTGTGGTTTATTAAGACAGGCAACAGATGATCTTCGTGTAATAGTACCTCGAAGAGCTAAAAGTAACGGTACTGTTATTGCACTTTGTGGTTCAAGTATTCTAATGGGTTTTCAATCAGAATTAGGGCCGATAGATCCTTCGATCGGTGGAGTACCAGCAGAGTTTGTAATTAATGCGCCACCTGGTTCCTTTAGCCCATTAGATCTTCAATATGCTGATGCTGCAAGAAAACAAACGAGAAAGCTTGCATCTACACTCTTAAGCACGGGCATGATGAAAGAATATTCGATTGAGGTGGTTGAAGATACTGTAACTAAACTAGCTACTAAAGACCATTACCATTCGCATGGGTCTTCTATTGATGCTGATGAGGCCACAAGACTCAAGTTAAAGGTCGAGAAACTACCTCCTGAAGATGAATTATGGAAAAAAATCTGGTTATTAAGAACCATGTATCAATATGATTGCGGCATTTATGGATATGCAAAATTGTTCGAAGGGAATTATGTAAGTTCCGCTGTAGCTTCTGCAAATGATCCTAAATGAATTAGCTGATAATATTTAAACTGTATTTTAATAAGCTACTAACCGCGATCAAATATAATGAAATCAATGACTAACAAGGCTTTTAAGCTCTTGGCTGATACAAGTTGCATCAAGATTATAAATTATAAAAATCCGAACTGTTGAATAAATCACGCAGCCCTTAAAACAAAATCCACATGTACCGCATCATAAGGAAAAACCACCTTTCCGCTGTCGGTTTTATCCAGTAAGCCGCATAACAGTAAAGCCTTCACATCGCCATGCACCGCCTTTACGTCGCGGTCTACGCGCCTTGCCACTTCGCGGATGGTCAACTTACCCGCCCCGGTTATAGTTTTTAAAATCTGCCAACGCTTTAAGGTCAGTGTTTTCCAAAGCTGTTCCTCGGATTCAAAACCGATATTTGCGCCTTGAGGCTGTCCGGTTTCCCAAGTGGTAATAAGTGCTCAAATACATCATTAAAAGCTGGTTATCCTTATTGTTGCATATTCTGGCTCCATTTGAAC
>PMDM01000039.1 GCA_003155565.1 Methylococcaceae bacterium
CGGCAGGAGACGGAAACCCGGCTGCCACTTTGCCAGTAAACAGCGGCAAGGCAATTGAGCTTGGCGTTTTGGAGGGGAAGAGAATCGCCGCCGTGCTGTTGGCTAGTTGTTCAAATTGCCGCTTTCGGTCATCAAGCAGAGTTTTAATGGTGGGTACCAGGCTTTCGGGAACGCGAATGGCCGTGGTAGATTCGCCGTAAGCGGATGAACCTTTTTTGCGGCCAGCGTTAGGTCGTTGACCGCCGCGTTTATTTAAGGTAGTTTCTGGCATTGATAAAAATTTTGTTCTATTATGAATAATGTACATTAATCATAAACACCAAAAAGGGCAAGCAATTTAAAATGTGTGGACGATTTGCGCTATACAGTGATCCTTTTACCTTGGCTAGGCGGTTCGAGGCCGATGCGCCTCCAGAGCTGAGCCCGCGCTATAACGTAGCGCCGTCGCAAAACATTCCCATTGTTCGGGACGAAGGCGAAAAAAGGCACTTTGCGCTGGCTCGATGGGGCTTGATCCCGCATTGGGCGAAGGATATAAAGATCGGCTACAGCACCATCAATGCCAGAGCCGAGACCGTAGCCAGTAAACCGGCGTTCCGCAATGCCTTCCGGCACCGGCGTTGTTTAATTCCGGCGGATGGGTTCTACGAGTGGCAAGTCATACCGGGTTCGAAAATCAAGCAACCCTGGTTTATTGTGCTTGTGGACAGGGAGCCCATGGCGTTTGCCGGATTATGGGAACGGTGGCGGAGGCCCGAAGGCGAAGAGTTGGAGTCCTGCTCCATCATCGTGACGGAAGCAAACGAGATCATGCGGCCAATCCATGATCGTATGCCAGTGATTCTTGCGCCTTGCGATTGGGATGCTTGGCTGGAACCGGAGGCCAAGGATGCGGGAGGCCTGCAAGGTCTGCTGAAACCATACTCGGCGGAAGGCATGGCAGCATGGCCGGTTACTACGAAGGTCAATAGCCCGAGGAATGATTCGGTGGAGTGTATGGAGGCGTTGGGGTGATGCATTTTGCAAACTGTTCATGAATCAACGCATTGGATAGGGTGTTGAAGCTGTAGCGGCCCGCTACAATTACGGGAATATTATGCGCTCAATAACCGGTAATGCCTGCCGCATATGTTCAAAGCTGTGTGACCCCCCGTCAAAGGCCACCACATTGGCGATGGCTTGATATTTTGAAAGCGTTTTTTCTGAATCGATCAGTTCATCGGCCTTATCTAATAGAATTGTTCTGTCTATAACTTGATGATTGTCGACAAGTTCTTGCTCATATCGCAGATATTGCTCACAGTGATTATGATCCCAATGGTAAGGCTGGCCGGTTTCATAGTTTTCTGTCACGCCAATAAATTGTCGTAGCAACTCGCTGGGCCTGATTGCCGGGTTTATCATGATGGCATGACACCCCGTTTTCATTGCCAGGTATTCGCTGGCAAATCCGCCCATCGACGAACCCATAAAAATCACGTCGTAGCCTTGATCCAAGTATTGATTCCACTCAAATAGTAAATCTTCGACGAGGTTTTGAAAATCACGGTAATCAACATTAGGCGTATAAAACAAAACAGCCTTTTCCGCGCAAAACTCTTGCATTACGAAAAGCTTTTCCTTACTGGTTAACAAATTGCCGTCTATGTCCAGCGATGCGGAATTGAAACCGTGAAGGTAAATGATGGCTTTCTTCTTCATGACCTAATAACGCTCCTTCATGAATAGGAGGGCCTTTGTTGCCAGATCATCGGAGTCATGCCAGAGATTACGCCAGACACACAGTGTATTGGAAAGATTTGGATCAACGACTTCTGATGAAAATGATTCAAACGTAATGGGCCCTTGGTAATTGATTTTTTTCAGGGCATTGAAAAACGAATCAAAGTTCACATTGCCTGTGCCTAGATACCCCCGGTGACTTTCGCCAATATGCACATAACCCAGTCGATCTTTTGCGGCCAACACTGATGTCTCCATACCATCTTCTTCTATGTTCATGTGGTAGGTGTCCAGGTGCAAATAGGTATTAGGGCGATTGACCTCATCCAGAAAAGCCAATCCTTCCAAGCCTGTATTCATGATATTGGTTTCGTAGCGGTTCACGACTTCAAGGTCAATATTAATGCCTTTATCCGCTGCATAATCCGCCAGGCGCTGCATAGCGGCGACTGAGTTAGCGCGATTTTCTTTTGATGCCGGCCCTGGATATTTGCCTAGCGCACAATAGATGACACCACAAAGTTCGGTTCCACCAATAGCATAAAGGACATCGGTTGCTTTACGGAGCAGTTCGTCGCCCTTGGCGACAATCGCCAGGTTCGTACTGGTGACATCGGTACTGGCTGANNCAACATCCACCTTCCACGGATCGAGCAGGGCTATTTCAATGTAGTCGTATCCCGCCCGAGCAGCCCCACTGATAGCTTTTCGTGCGCCTTCTGGCGTCCAATCGCCCGACCATACAAGTGCGTGACCACCGTATTCCAAAGATTTTGAAAATGACATAACTTGCTCCTTTATTAGTTTGAATTGCGTATT
>PMDM01000211.1:0-3744 GCA_003155565.1 Methylococcaceae bacterium
TTAGCGGGTGATATAGGAGGAACTAAAACAGTTTTAACACTACTGTCCAAAGAGGCTGATGGTTCTGTAGCCTGCACTCAGGAACAAACCTACTCAAGCCACGATTTCATAGCATTTGATGAAATTTTGGATAGGTTTCTACCCGGTGACATTAAGATTACATCGGCCTGTTTTGGTATCGCAGGGCCAGTCGTTAATCAACGCTGTCAAATGACTAACTTGTCTTGGTTACTGGACGCTACCAAACTTAAACATAAACTGGGAACAGACCAGGTAAAACTCCTGAATGACTTGGAGGCCATGGCGATTGGTATGTTACATTTGACTGAACACGATCTGGTTGAGTTAAATCCTAATGCAGAAACTCAAACCGGTAATATCGCAGTCATCGCTGCTGGAACAGGCTTGGGCGAAGCTATCCTGTATTGGGATGGCAGCAAACATCATCCAATGGCTACCGAAGGCGGCCATTGTGATTTCGCCCCGCAAAACGCACAACAGGACAAGCTGTTGGCGTATCTTAGAAAACTATACCCCGATCATGTCAGTTGCGAACGCATCATATCGGGCATCGGTTTCAGCCACCTGTATGATTTTCTATGTGACCAGGGATTTGCTGTACCCTGTCCTGATGTTCCTGATATCAATAGCGGCGTTGACAGGAATGCCATCATCTCTAAACTGGGTGTGACAGGTGAAGACCCGTTATGTGCAGAAGCGGTCAGGCTGTTTGTTGAGCTGTATGGGGCTGAAACAGGGAATTTAGCATTAAAGTCGCTTGCCCTGGGTGGGGTTTTTATTGGTGGCGGAATTGCCCCCAAAATCCTTCCTGTAATGAAGGGCGGCGGGTTTCTCCAAGCGTTTTGCACTAAAGGCCGATATCTACCCTTGCTTGATAAGGTTTCGATCAAAATGTCATTAAACGAACGTACACCTTTAATTGGCGCCATTAACTTTTTTGATTCATAAAGGCTGGTAATTTCAGCATTGCACCCATCAATTTACACCACTTCAGAGATTGAAGTCAGATTGGATGTGCGCTGCATGGCTATGGACACTGCGGCAGCACGGGTGACGACACCCAGTTTTTCAAAAATATGTTCCAGATGCTTATTGACCGTACGTGGACTACCTCCCAATATAAGCCCCACTTCCTTATTGGTTTTGCCCCTGGAAATCCACATGAGTATTTCTGCTTCCCGAAAAGTTAGCCCCAAGGAGTTTTTGACAGAATCGAGATTCCATTCTCCTGAGCGTTTTTCCATCAAAAGAAGATATTCATGGGTATCATGACAAGGCGTTAGTTTTAACGAGTAGCGCGTTCCGCATCGTGCGCTTTCAAACACTGTGTGTTCGATATTTTCACGCTTGGCGAGTTGGGCTTTAACCCATTCCAGTATTGGCTCTGGTAATAGTGAACCAATGGTGATATTTACGGGCAATGTGGAAACATGAAGAAACTCACACAGCCAACTCGAACCGGCAGTAGGCAGCCAAGTGATATTGCCAGCAGCAGTGATGGCTAAGGCTGAATAAGGGCCATTATTCAAGGCATTTTCAGCACGCTGAATATTACGCGCTTGTTTTAATTGCGCTTCAACTCTGGCCAGCACCTCAGGCGGTCGTATGGGTTTGACCAGATAATCCACAGCGCCTTCCCCGAAACCGCGTAACAAGTCATCCAAGTCACTCAATGCTGTCATAAATAACACGGGAATGTTGGCGGTTTTGGGTTCAGACTTTAGCCGGTTACAGGTTTCATAACCATCGATACCGGGCATCATGACATCCAGCAAGATAATATCCGGTTTTAAGTACCCGATTTGCTCTAATGCCGATAAGCCATCGGTTGCAACCAGCACCCGGTAACCTGATTCAGAAAGGGTATCGGACAATAAGGCCAGATTATCCGGCGTATCATCGACAATCATGACAATACTGTTAGCAGCGGGAAATTCACTATTCATAGCCATTGATTTTCTCGGTGGTCAGATTTAGCAGTTTTTTGATGTCAACTAAGCGAAATTCGCTACTGAGCAACAGGATGCGTTGTGCAAAATCCTCGTACTCCGGCCTATGCCGGTTTAATTCAGTCAGATACTGATTAAGCCCTATTAGATCGCCAATTCGGACGTAGGCATTTATGTCTTTTAATATGTCAGGTGGGGGCAGATGACCGGGCTTTAGTTGCGACATTTTATAGGGAATTTCTATATTGTCTTCATGATAAATCCATCTGAGGCCAAGATGTAACTTGAGTTTATAAAGCAGATCAAGCACTTGCAGGGGTTTTGCCAAAAAGTCGTTGCAGCCCGCATTGATGGCATTGACACGGTCAGAAGGGTAAGCGTTTGAAGTCAATACCACAATCGGTGACGAATAGCCGTTTTGACGTAAACACACGGCGGTTTCAAACCCATCCATCTCAGGCATGGACAGATCTAGCAAAATCAGGTCAGGCGGATTTTCCTCGATTTTACTTAAACACTTTGCACCCGATCCTGCCTCATCCAGACAAAATCCCAAAGGTTCTAAAATACCCCTAATCATCTGCCGATGTTCCAGTTGGTCATCCACTACGAGTATCTTCTTTAAACTTTCCTGGTAACCAATTATAGAATAATGTTGCTGCGTTTTTTCTTGTTCACCGCCAAGATTGGCAAGGTAAAGGCGTACGGTAAACGTAGAACCTTGGCTGGGGACACTGTTAACGGTCAGTTCGCCGCCCATAATTTCAGTCAGGACTTTACTTATGGTCAGACCCAAGCCGCTGCCGGGCACTAAATTCTCATGTGGCGTTAATTGCGTAAACGGTTGGAAAATATGCTGTAACTGATCTTGCTGTATTCCTGTGCCGGTATCAATGACTTGAAACGTAGTGACACCGCAACTGTAGCCAATACGGAATAAGACCTCACCTTGATAAGTAAATTTGATGGCATTGCCCAGCAAATTAATCAAAATTTGCCCAACGCGTTTTTCATCGCCGCGAACCCGTTGCGGCAAGGTATTCATAATTTGGCAATTAAAAGCCAAGCCTTTGGCTTCAGCCTGGGGCTTAAAAATACTGAGCAAATGCTCAATAAAATTTGGGAAATCAATAGCTTCCTTACTGAGTTCAAATTTACAGGCTTCAATACGGGCAATATCCAGGATGTCTTCGATCAATGAGGATAAATGTTCGCCGCTGCGTTTTAAAATATCCACCGCTTGTCGTCGGTGTGCAGGGATGGTCGGGTCTTTGTGCAAGATATAAGCGTAGCCGATTATGCTATTCAGTGGGGTGCGTATTTCATGGCTCATATTGCTGAGGAATCGGCTTTTCGCCGTGTTTGCCCTGTCTGCCGCTTTGGTGGCTTCCTGCAATTTGGCATCGGTCTTCTTATGTTCCGCTATTTCCATCAATAAGCGTTGAGTTTGTTTGGCGGTTTCTTCATGGGCCACCCGTCGGCTTTCATCATTTAATATCAGCCACCAGGTACACAGCCCGATAAATACCAGCAACGAGGAGTAAACCTTAACAAAATTTCCCAGTAACAGATTAAATGAAGGCAAGTACCGTTCGGCACCCAGTAAATCCTGGTAGTAAATAATGCCGACAAACACGCTGGTAAGGATGGTAAGAAATGTAAACAGTAAACTAAAACGGATTAACCGTAACCGTGCCATCAATGTAAGCTGTTTGGGTAGGCAAGATTCAGCCAGCTTTTCCAGATAATCATCCAGCCGGAAGCCGGGTTTGCA
>PMDM01000211.1:3753-3976 GCA_003155565.1 Methylococcaceae bacterium
GCAAATACTGCACTGGCTGAGCTTGTCTTGATTTTTATGCGAGTGGTAACGGGTCAGATAGCGTTTGCGGCCATAGAGCTTTGCCAGACAAGGCACCAGCAGGAACGCCAAACCCAGGGCGATGAATGCTGAAAAAGCCTGGGCATAAGCACCAAATAAACCTAAATAAGCCAAAATGGAAACAAGCGATGCACACAACGTAGAGAGTGTGCCGACCGGATTA
>PMDM01000299.1 GCA_003155565.1 Methylococcaceae bacterium
AGCTGGTGGAAGTCACGCCGAAATCTATACGCTTACGCAAGAAATTGTTGACGGAAAACGAAAGAAAAAGAGCGGCTAAGAATTAAGCGAAGACAATCCATTGTGGTTTCTAAATGGATGGCTTTAGTTAAGGCATAAAAAAGCCCCTTCGCATTGCACGAAGGGGCTGTTATCGTCTGCTTGGTCAGCTTCTGGGATCAATCCTTGGCAGCATCCCGTTGAAAATACTTCATCCGTCTTCACTTTTGACGACGGTGGGATTGTCTCAAGAAATCTGCCTAAAAAATGCAGGTAAAAGCGTAACTTGATGTAGTCTTAAGACTACTTGTATGATGGCAGCGATTTTTAACGTATTAGTAGTTAAGTTTTTGCACCTAATCTCGGCTATTGATTCGGCCTTATGAATATTTAACTTCCGTTCGCCTTGAGCCTGTCGAAAGGCTTATGTGCTTCGACTCACTCAGCACGAACGGTTCAAACATCAACAGGCCGAATCAATAATATTTTTATTTTACCGATATAACAGCCTGTTACTTGTACTACAATAACCGCTAGTAATGACAAACCTCAGTGCGTAGCTTGGATTGAGGTGCAAAACCTGACAATAGCAGCACCGATGTTGGGTTACTCTCACGCCAACCCAACCTACGATACAATCAAAGTAGAATTACAACCCTAACAAACCACAGATAATGGATCAGCGTACTGCCCAGATCGAGCGTAATACCCTCGAAACGCAAATCAAAGTCAATATTAACCTCGATGGCACTGGCTTATCCTCTTTTGCCACCGGCGTCCCCTTTCTTGAGCACATGCTCGACCAGATTGCCAGACACGGATTGATTGATATTGAAGTCGTTGCTAAAGGCGATTTGGAAATTGATGCCCATCATACGGTAGAAGACGTTGGCATTACATTGGGACAAGCCTTTGCTTTAGCCTTGGGCGATAAAAGAGGAATTGTTCGCTACGGTCATGCTTACATCCCTTTAGATGAAGCCTTATCCCGAGTTGTCGTGGATTTTTCAGGTCGTCCAGGCTTGGTGTATGGTGTTAAATTTCCCCGATCCACGATTGGCAGTTTCGATGTTGATTTATTTCGTGAATTCTTTCAAGGCTTTGTCAATCATGCCGGTGTTACCTTGCACATCGACAACTTGAAAGGCACTAACGCCCACCACGTTGCAGAAACCATTTTTAAGGCGATGGGACGTGCCTTACGCATGGCTGTCGCCCTTGATCCCAGGATGGCAGGTATGATGCCATCAACCAAAGGTAGCCTCTGATTCTTAGCCTGTCCTGACTTTTCTTTTCACATCACATGTCCTCAGTCGCTGTCATAGATTACGGTATGGGTAATCTCCATTCCATTGCAAAAGCCTTGCAACATGCAGAACCTGAGTGCGACGTGCATGTTACCTCTAGTGCAGATGCCATATTTAATGCTGATAGGGTTGTGTTTCCTGGGGTTGGTGCAATACGCGATTGTATGCAAGCACTTAACCAGACAGGCTTATCTGAGGTTATTACTGACGTTGCCAAAACCAAGCCATTTTTAGGTATTTGTCTGGGCATGCAAGCCTTGTTGATCGATAATGAAGAAAATGGTCATACACAAACCTTGAGCATTATCCCTGGTCATGTCATCCGCTTTGCTGAATCCCTGCAAGACAATGACGGAAATATCCTGAAAATCCCGCACATGGGTTGGAATCAGGTGCATCAGGTACAACACCCGTTATGGGCTTACATCCCGCAGGACAGCCGATTTTATTTTGTGCATAGTTACTATGCAAAACCTGACGACACTTCTGTAGTTGCTGGAACGGCTGAGTATCCGAATGCTTTTGCTTGCGCCCTCGCCCAAAATAATATTTTTGCCGTACAATTCCATCCTGAAAAAAGCCAAGCTGTCGGTTTACAACTTTTGAAAAATTTTTTGCACTGGGATGGTCAGCTTTGAGTAACCACTATTTGATCATGCTATTTGTTGTTGAGGACTTACTTGTATGTTGCTAATACCCGCAATTGATCTTAAAGAAGGCAAGTGTGTCCGTCTGCGGCAGGGCCGGATGGAAGATGACACGGTATTTTCTGATGATCCGGTTGCCGTGGCTGGTCGGTGGGTAGCCGCAGGTGCTAAACGCATTCATTTGGTCGATTTGGATGGCGCGTTCGCTGGCAGGCCGCGCAATGCCGATGTCATTCATGCCATCGTGGAAGCTTATCCCAATGTACCCATACAGATTGGCGGCGGTATCCGCGATGAAGAAACCATCCAAGCTTACCTGGATGCTGGTGTCGAATACGTCATTATTGGTACTAAAGCAGTCAATACACCCCATTTTGTTAAAGAAATGGCCATTGAATACCCAAGGCGAATCATCGTCGGCTTAGACGCTAAAGACGGCAAAGTTGCTATCGACGGCTGGTCTAAACTGTCCCGCCATGATGTGATCGACATGGCCCAGCTCTTTGAGGAGGACGGTGTTGAAGCCATTATCTATACCGATATTTCCAGGGACGGCATGATGCAAGGCGTAAACGTAGAAGCTACGGCAAAACTGGCTAGGGCTATCCGTATCCCAGTCATTGCATCTGGCGGAATCACTTCATTGAATGACATTAGGGATTTGGGTGCTGTTGTTGGTGACGGCATTATGGGCGCTATCACCGGCAGGGCGATTTATGAAGGGACGCTGGATTTTGCCGAAGCCGCTAAGCTGGCTGAATCCTTTACCGCATGAGCCTGGCAAAACGCATCATCCCCTGCCTGGATGTTGATAATGGCCGCGTTGTCAAAGGCGTAAAATTTGTTGATATCCGCGATGCCGGCGATCCGGTAGAAATCGCCCGGCGTTACGACAAGGAAGGTGCGGATGAAATCACCTTCCTCGACATCACCGCCACCCATGATAACCGGAATACAATGGTTCATGTGGTGGAGCAGGTTGCCAGCGAAGTGTTTATCCCGTTGACGGTAGGCGGCGGCATTCGGACTTTGGATGATATTCGCCGGATGCTCAATGCAGGTGCAGACAAAGTTGGGATTAACAGCGCCGCCGTGTTTAATCCTGAGTTTGTACGCGAAGCTGCTGAACGCTTCGGCTCACAGTGCATCGTCGTTGCGATTGATGCCAAAAAAGTCAGCCAGCCAGATGAAGCGAATCGGTGGGAAATTTTTACCCATGGAGGCCGTAAAGGAACGGGCATTGATGCGGTAGCATGGGCGAAAAAAATGGTCGATTACGGAGCAGGGGAAATACTGTTGACCAGCATGGACAGGGACGGTACACGGATAGGTTTCGACTTACCCTTAACCCGTGCCATTAGCGAAGCAGTCTCCGTACCCGTTATTGCATCTGGCGGTGTCGGCAATCTGGATCACCTGGCAGATGGCATCATTGAAGGCAAGGCCGATGCAGTGTTAGCGGCCAGTATTTTTCATTTTGCCGAATTTACGATTCAACAAGCTAAGGAACGCATGGCTGAACGTGGGATCGAGGTGCGTCTATGAGTAATGCAGTTGATTTATTCCCCTCACCCCGACCCTCTCCCTCAAGGAGAGGGTGTTTGCTTCCTTAACTTGGCATTGCGTTTATGAATACATCATGGCTAGATAAAATTCGCTGGACTGAGGAAGGCTTGGTCGCGGCAATCGCACAGGATGCTGAAACCGGGAATATCCTCATGTTTGCTTGGATGAATCGGGAGTCTTTAGCTCTGACTGTAAGCGAAGGCTATGCCGTGTATTGGTCTAGATCGCGCAATAAGCTCTGGCGTAAGGGCGAGGAATCTGGGCATCGTCAAAAAATTGCCCGCATTTATCTCGATTGCGATGAAGATGTTATTTTGTTATTGGTCGAACAGATTGGCGGCATTGCTTGTCATACGGGACGGGAAAGTTGTTTTTACCGACAATTATTGGACGGCAAATGGCTAACAGTTTCGCCCGTCTTAAAAGACCCAAATACGATCTACAAAAAACATGAGTGATATATTGCGGCAATTAGCAGAAGTGTTGGAACAGCGTAAACTGGAATCAGCGGACAAATCTTACGTTGCCAACCTTTACGCAAAAGGCCTGGATACCATCCTGAAAAAAATCGGTGAGGAAGCCGCCGAAACCATCATTGCGGGTAAAGGTGGTGATAAACAACAGATCATCTATGAAACCGCAGACCTTTGGTTTCATTGTATGGTGTTGCTTGCCAGCCAAGGACTCGGGCCGGATGATGTATTGGGTGAGTTACAACGGCGTTTTGGACTGTCCGGCCTGGATGAAAAATCGCAACGTGACCATTGATTTTAGTAGTATAGTGTTTCCTTGAAATAGACATTGCGGGAGTTAAAATGGGCATCAGTGTTACAAAATTGTTGATCGTGTTGGCTATTATTATTGTTATTTTTGGTACTAAACGCCTTAAAAATGTGGGTGCTGATTTGGGCGGAGCAATCAAAAGCTTTCGTTCCTCCCTGCGTGAAGAGGAAGATAAAGATGCCGCCAAAACTGATGAAGATAAACCCATAGATGGCGAAGTGACTTCCAAAAAAGGCGATAACGGCTGATATGTTTGAGGTAGGCTTTTCGGAAATTTGCATGGTCGCGCTGGTGGCTTTGCTCGTCATTGGGCCGGAAAAACTGCCTAAAGTCGCCCGGATGGCGGGGTTCTGGGTTGCAAAATCGAAACGGATGCTGGCTTCCGTCAAACAAGAAATCAACGAAGAGTTTCAGGCGGAAGAACTCCGCCAATCGCTAAAAAATCAAACGGGAATCAATGAGTTTCAAAAAATCCTTGACGATACCTCTAATGACCTTCATTCCATTAAAGACTCAATCCGCCGAAAGCCAGAAGGCAGCAACTTGACACAAAAAAACGTTGAGCGGGATGAGCAAAGATAATTCTGAAGAGGGCATTGAGGAGCAACCCGAGCAATCTTTTATTAGCCA
>PMDM01000314.1:0-1711 GCA_003155565.1 Methylococcaceae bacterium
GCTGAAGCTGAAGCACCTAATATGGTCGCGATTGCAACGGTAAGTCTGGAAAATTTCATGGATTGCTCACAGTTATTATTAAAAACTTGAGCTAGCTTAATGGGCAAAAATGACAGTATTATTACGCGAATGTTACAGTTGTGTTACAAAGCAACAAAACAAGATTAATGTTGTTTAAATACAAAAGCCTAAACTCCATCATCAGATTTTATTAATCGTTTTTTAGAAAACATAGGTTTATCAATCCACTTTTTAACAACAAGCAGCTTTTTGGAAACCTATTTTGCAAAATTTGTACGAATAACTTTGCTTGGATGCTAATGCTGAACAACGCGGCGTTTAATAATGCCGTTGGATATGTTTGAGGTGTGTTCAGGTTGATTTTTAAGGCATAAATACCCGTTTTAAATTCATAACATACTCCGTTGTACTTAATCTGGCAGTGACTATCTAAAAAATACACTGCCAGGTTTGGCTTTAACCTTATAATACATGATGACTAGCTGTTATTATTCAGGTAGTTTTTAAGGCTACTCCTCAGATAACAGGTAGCTCTCAAGAATGTTTTAGGTTACAACCAACTTAGTGTGACTATTCAAAAAATCTTCAAACCGAAGCTTAGCGTTCCTGTCTTGGCTCTTGTCAGCGCCCTGTATCTTGCAGTCGTTCAGAACACCACGTTTTTCAAAGCGGTATTCGCTGCCCTCAACAAATCCGGACATGGCAATCTCCCTTTCGAGACAGCTATCTACTTAAGTTTGACGCTGCTGTTTTTCTTGCTCTTATTGTTATTGGCCAGTATTAAACCGTTATTTAAGCCTTTGTTGATGCTAATACTGGTTGTTGCTGCGGTGGTCAGATTTTTTATGGACACCTATGGCGTTGTTATTGATGCTTCCATGATCCAAAATCTGATGGAAACAGATTTTAACGAGGCCACTGAGTTATTTAACTTAAAGCTATTCCTGCATATTTTCTTTTTAGGCGTACTGCCCGCTGTTTGGGTTTATCGTACGGAAATCCAGTACCGGCCTTTTTTATCTGAGGTTTTACGTAGATTGCTAATCATAGGGATCGCCGCTTCGTTGTTGGGCGGGACGGTTTTTACGTATTACAAAGATTTTTCTTTTGTGCTGCGAAATAACCGCAGCTTACGTTATTTGATTAATCCTAATTATCCGGTTTATTCCTTCGTTAAGTACCTAAAAGATTCAATGCAGACGCAAGCCATCCAAGTCAATGCGTTGGGTGTCGATGCCATTCAAAACAAAAGCTGGCAAACGCGCGGTAAAAAATCAATAGTCGTGATTGTGGTGGGCGAGACGGCGAGGGCAGAAAATTTTACTTTGGATGGCTACGTTCGCGAGACCAACCCCCGCTTAAGTAAAGAAGACATAATAAACTTTCCCAATACCCACTCCTGTGGGACAGCGACGGCTGCATCCTTACCTTGCATGTTTTCTAATCTAAAGCGAAGCCGTTTCAGCGATTCCGATGCTAAACAAAACGAGAACCTGCTGGATGTGTTGACCCATGCAGGTGTCAATATATTGTGGAAGGATAATAATTCCGGATGCAAAGGCGTATGCCAAAGAGTGACTACGGAAAACACAGAAATCCTCAAAATACCGGGCTTATGTGCTGAGGGTGAATGCTTTGATGAGGTGATGTTACAGGGTTTGCAAAGCTATTTTGATAAGATCGAGAATAA
>PMDM01000314.1:1731-7017 GCA_003155565.1 Methylococcaceae bacterium
TTTGGCTGAGGTCATCGGCCTATTGAAAAGTAATGCCGGTAAATATAATACAGCCCTATTTTATATGTCCGATCATGGCGAGTCTTTAGGGGAAAACGGTATTTATCTTCATGGTTTACCGTATTCGTTTGCCCCAGAAGAGCAGAAACATATTCCGTTTATACTATGGTTGTCCAAAGACTTTAGCGACAGCTTCGGGCTTGATACAGAGTGCATAAAACGGCAGCGCAATGCGGATTATTCCCATGATAATTTATTTCATTCTGTCTTGGGTATGTTGGATATTAAAACGAGCACTTATGAAGCGGATTATGATATTTTTTCGCATTGCCACCAAGCCGTTAATGCGTCGTCTCAGCAGGTAATGAGGCACTGAATAAATCAAAGATGAGCAAAGCGCGTACGCTAACTTATTAAGCAAAGGTTGAAATGACTAACAAAGACCAATCAAGTAGTCCAGAAACGTTAGGCACTCCGCAAACTCAGGAAGCCCGGCTGCCTTATTTCGATTATTTGCTGGCTGCCCTGAAAGACGGTAATGTAGCCGTCGAAAAAAGTTTTGGCAGGCATGTACACTGGGGTTATTGGGAGCACCCACAGCAAGCGCCATTAACAACCGAAGATTTTGCCCAGGCTTCAGAAGATCTGAGCGGACAGGTTTGCCTAGCTGGACATATACAAAATAATCTAAGCGTGTTGGATGTGGGCTNNTTTGGCGGGACAATTGCCCATATTAATGAAAATTATCAGGGCATGAATCTGGTGGGCATTAATCTCGATGAGCGGCAATTGGTAAGGGCGCGTGACATCGTGAAACCAGCCACCAGCAACACCATCGAATTCAAACAGGGAAATGCCTGTGCCTTGCCATTGCCTGACCAATCCTTTGATGTGGTGCTGGCGGTGGAATGTATCTTCCATTTTCCTGACCGGGAGGAGTTTTTTAAGGAAGCCTACAGGGTGCTGAAACCTGGGGGCTATCTGGCATTGTCTGACTTTGTGCCTAAGCCCGTGTTACTGCCGTTCACCAAAATCAAATTGCCGGATAAGGTAAGCGTGGGCTTTTACGGCAAATGCAATATCCTATGCGGCGTAGAAGATTACCGGAATCTGGCTGCAAAAAAGAATTTCATGATACAAACCGAGCGTGACATCACCGTTAATACCTTGCCTACCTACAGCTTTCTCAGACGGTCAAGCCAACAGTTCCATGTTAGCAGCTTATTTGCCTTGATTGAAACCGCTACGGCAGAAGTGTTGAGTAGGCTCAGGTTGTTGCAGTATTATGTTTATGGATTCCAGAAACCTAATTGAGAACTGATTGATAACGGTTGGAACATGCGAAACGATAGCTTGCTAGCACCATTTTACAGATGCCCATTAGTCCGAATCCTTCTGGTATTGGTGATAGCGGTACTAACAGGTTGTGCCAGTACGCCAGAAATCAAACCCCAAGTACAAACGCAACCGCCCCTAATAAACTACGCCCTGAGTTTACAAGGCACCCCTTACCGTTATGGCAAAGGAACACCGAAGGAAGGCTTTGATTGCAGCGGTTTTGTCAAGCATGTGTACGGTAGGCAGGGTATCTGGTTGCCGCGTACTGTTAGTGAGATGGCTTCCGCTTTACCGTCAGTATCAAAGTACGACCTGCGTGCTGGTGACCTGGTATTCTTTAACACCAGCGGCAGGACTTATTCCCATGTTGGCATTTTTATCTGTGATGATAAATTTATACATGCGCCTAGTCGTCGTACGGGCAGGGTATTGGTGTCCAGCATGAACAACGGCTATTGGCGTAAGCGCTTTGTGGGTGTGCGGCGGCCAAGGCTGCGCTAGGAAATCTCGTGACAAGTTGCTTCCTTCATGGTTCGACAAGCTCACCACGAACGGAATCGACAAGCACCGTTCGTCCTGAGCCTGTCGAAGGACTGTGTAGAGATTCCTTGTGTTTTCTTCAATCATCCAAACTGACTTAAATAGTTGGTTAACTCAGTTACAACAGGCTCTTCATGATTAAACGATTCGCCCTAATTATTTTTTTATCCCTGTTGTTGTTTGGCGGGTTGTTTGGCTGGAAGTTTTTCCAAATCAGCCAGGCGATCAAGAACATTCCAGTCCAGCCACCATCTGTTGTAGCGGCTGCGACTGTACAACACGATGAATGGCAATCTTCTACTTCTGCTGTTGGCAGCTTGGTTGCGGTGGCGGGTATAGATGTCAGTAGCGAAGTAGCTGGAAAAGTGAAAGCCTTACATTTTGAATCCGGTCAGTCAGTGCAGCGTGGGCAATTATTGCTTGAGCTGGATACATCAACGGATAACGCAGAGCTTGCAGGGTTAGAAGCGGCCTATCAATTAGAGCGGGTTAAACTCGCCCGCAGCCAACAGCTTATTGCTCGTAATTTCATATCAAAATCGGACTACGATCTCAATAAAGCCACTTTAGACGAAGCCAAAGCCGTCGTCGCCGCCAAAAAAGCCGTGATTGAAAAGAAGCGCATCGTTCCCCCTTTCGCCGGACAGTTGGGTATACGCAAGGTGAATGTCGGCCAATATCTCGCGCCGGGTGATGCTATCGGCCCTTTACAACAATTGCAGCCTATTTATGCAGACTTCGCCTTGCCGGAACATCATTTGGCGAACCTTAAAGTCAACCAAACATTGAAATTAACAGTACAAGCATACCCAGGCAAAATTTTTGAGGGGCGCATTACCGCTATCAATTCCGGTATTGATGTGGCGACCCGTTCGGTGAAAATTCGTGCTACCTTGGATAATGCAGAACGGCTATTGCATCCTGGCATGTTTGTTGATGTGCAATTACTCTCCAGCGAACAGAAAGCCGTATTAACCGTACCCGATACGGCAATTTCCTACAATCCCTACGGTGATTCGGTGTTTGTTATCGAATCCGGTAAGCAAGGCTCGACCGTTCGGCTTAAGCAAATTATTACTGGCGAGACCCGTGACGGTCGGGTAGAAATCGTTAAAGGCCTGAATGAAAACGAACGCGTGGTCAGTGCCGGACAAGTCAAATTACGTAACGGTATGCTAGTAACCTTGGACAAGCTGCCAGCTCCCGGTGAGCGGGGGACTGCACCTTGAAGTTTACCGATGTTTTCGTCGAACGGCCTGTCTTAGCCAGCGTTATCAGTTTGCTGATCCTGGTTGTCGGCTTACGGGCTATTGTTGCTTTGGAATTGCGGCAATACCCGGAAACCGAAAATACCGTGGTTACCATTGCAACCGTCTATCCAGGTGCGAGCAGCGACCTGGTCAAAGGTTTTATTACCACACCCTTACAACAGGCCATTGCGGAAGCGGATGGTATTGATTACCTGTCGTCAAGCAGCCGCCAAGGACTTTCCAGCATAGAAGCGCACATGCGTCTCAACTATGACCCTAATGCAGCCGTCGCGCAGATTCAGGCAAAAGTCGCCAGCCAGCGCAATGTCCTGCCGCAAGATGCCGAAGATCCAGTGATTACCTCGCAGACGGGTGAATCCACAGCCTTAATGTATTTGGCTTTGTACAGTGACACCATTAAATCCGCGCAGATCACCGATTATATGTTGCGGGTAATCCAGCCTAAAATTCAGGCAATCCCTGGTGTCGGCAAGGCAAAGATGTTAGGTAATAAAACCTTTGCCATGCGTATCTGGCTGGACAGTAAGCGTATGGCTGCTTTAGGGGTAACGGCCAACGATATTAATGAGGTGCTGAAAGATAATAATTACTTGTCCGGGGCAGGGCAGACGAAAGGCGATTATGTTGCCATCAATCTCAGTGCGACAACCGATGTATCGAAGGAAGAAGAGTTTCAACAATTAATTGTGGGTGAACGCAATGGCGCACTCATCAGGTTGGCGGATGTTGCGAAAACCGAAATGGGCAGCGAAGACTATGATTCAGTCAACTGGTATAAAGGCAAGATAGCGATTTTCATGGGTGTAGAGCAGGCACCAGGAGCCAATCCGCTCACGGTTGCAAAATCTGTGCGTGTTGTTTTGAAGGAGATAGAAGCGGGATTGCCCAGCGAGATGCATGTACTGCTCCCCTACGATGCCAGTCAATTCATCGAAGACTCGATCAGTGAGGTGGTGACCACCTTGGTTGAGGCGGTAGCAATCGTGTTGCTGGTGATTTATCTGTCGCTAGGTTCATTACGTGCAGCTATCATTCCAGCCGTCACCGTACCGCTTTCTTTAATCGGCGGAGCTTTTTTGATGTTGTTGATGGGATTTTCCATCAACCTGCTGACCATGTTAGCGATGGTCTTGGGTATAGGACTGGTCGTGGATGATGCGATTGTCGTGGTGGAAAATGTCCATCGCCATATCGAAATGGGTTCAACACGCTTACAAGCAGCCATTCAGGGAGCAAGGGAATTAGGTTTGCCCGTCATCGCCATGACCACGACCTTGATTGCAGTTTATGCACCTATCGGTTTCATGGGTGGTTTGGTCGGCACGTTGTTCACCGAATTTTCCTTTACCCTGGCAGGCGCTGTATTGATTTCCGGCGTGGTCGCACTGACTTTAGCACCCATGTTAAGCTCCAAGTTGTTGAAAGAAAAAAGTGAGCCTAACCAGTTTGAACGGACAGTAGAACATTTTTTTATGACCCTTGCAGAAGTTTATCGACGTGGCTTGCATAAGGTACTTGAATTTCCCTCCGCCATTCTGGCGTTTGCCGTCCTGGTCGTCATCAGTATTTATTTAATGTTCAATCTATCAACGAAAGAACTAGCACCGACAGAAGACCAAAGCATCCTGTTTTTTATCGCGACAGGGCCACAGACGGCTACCTTAAAGTATAACGAAACCTATACCAGGGAACTGGTTAAAGTGTTTGAAACCATCCCTGAATACAAGGAAAGTTTTCTGCTGCTCGGTTTTGGCAATAGCGCGAATACGGTTTTCGGGGGTTTTAAAATGCCTTCCACGACGGAACGGCAACGCTCGCAAATGGAGATACAACCGGAAGTGCAAGCCAAGGCGAGTCAGATTGCCGGGTTTAACACCGCCGTGTTCCCACGTCCCAGCTTGCCCGGTTCAGGCGGCGGCTTGCCCTTGCAATTCGTCATCGTCACCGATGCGGATTATGCCCAATTGGAGCAGGTAGCCAATGGCTTGATTGATACCGCCATGAAAAGCGGAAAATTCATTTTCATGATGAAAGACGTGGAATTCACCCAGCCCAAAGCCACTTTGGTGATCGACCGTAACCGTGCTGCCGATTTGGGCTTGACGATGAGTGACATCGGTAAAAATCTGGCGACATT
>PMDM01000194.1 GCA_003155565.1 Methylococcaceae bacterium
GCGCGGCTGCTCGAAGATTTCTTTCAACATGTAGTGGCGGTATTCACCCTTATCGGCGGCTTCTGCCGTCAGTTGGCTTTCCTTGATGGGGCGGGTCACGATGTTGTCATTCTTATCGTAGATGACTAGGTCGTTAATGCCTATGACGGCAATATCGCCATCCTCCAGGAAAATAAACCGCTGGGTAACCGGGAGCAATGCCGCTACATCCGAGGCTATGAAATGTTCGCCAATACCGATGCCAATCACCAACGGGCTACCTTTCCGACAGGCTATCAAGGTATCGGGCTGGTCTGTACATATAATGCCCAAAGCATAAGCGCCTTCCAGTTTGGCTAAGGATTGTTTGACTGCCTTGACAAAATCGCCTGATGATTCCAAGGCATCATAGATTTGATGGACGATGACTTCGGTATCCGTTTGTGAACTAAAATCATGGCCATCTTTCTGTTGTTGACTTCTAAGTTGTTCGTGGTTTTCAATAATGCCATTGTGTACAACGGTCACCCTATTTCGGCAGGTATGGGGATGTGCATTTGCCGTACTGGGTATTCCATGAGTCGCCCAACGGGTATGAGCGATACCGATATGTCCTGAGATTGGCTCGGCTATCAGCATAGCCTCCAAGCCTTTGACCTTGCCCAATTCCCGTTTCCGGAAAATCTCGTTGTTATGGATGACCGCCAAGCCTGCTGAATCGTAACCCCGGTATTCGAGCCGCTTAAGGCCCTCCAACAAGATAGGGACAACATTTCTTTGCGCTATGCCACCGACAATTCCACACATATCATTTTTCCTGTTAGCTTTCTTTTTTTTCTGGACGTTGCCATCCTGAAATCGAAACTTGTTTCACTCGGCTCAAGGTTAATTGATTTTCAGGACTGTCTTTGGTTATTGTTGAACCCGCGCCTATTGTGGCATTTTTGCCTACCCTAACGGGTGCAACCAATTGGGTATCGGAACCAATAAATGCGCCGTCTTCAATCACCGTCCTGAATTTGTTGACTCCATCATAGTTGCAGGTAATCGTCCCCGCACCAATATTGACGTTACTGCCCACGGTGGTATCGCCAATATAACTTAAGTGGTTGATCTTACTTTTTTCTGCCACGTCTGACTTTTTTATTTCCACAAAGTTGCCGATGTGGACATTAACGCCTAAAACTGTCTCAGGGCGCAACCTTGCAAAGGGGCCGATCCGGCTACCCGCGCCAATGACTGCATCCTCGATGACGCAATTATCGAAAATTTCTACATGGTCGCCAATGACGGAATTTTTAATCCGGGTATTTGCACCGATAGTGACGTTGCTTCCTATTGAATTCTTTCCTTCTAGGATAACGTTGATGTCTATATCTATGTCCTGTCCTAGCGATTCAAGGGAACCTCTTAGGTCAAACCGTGATGGGTCGCGCAGGGTAACGCCTTGCTCCATCAGATTAGCTGCTTGTTCCTGCTGGTAGACCCTTTCCAGGTGGCTAAGTTGCATCCTGTTGTTTACACCCATGACCTCATCTTCTGAGTGGGGATGATTGGTTATGACTTTTATTTTTTCGCCAACGGCCATTTCGATGATGTCCGTCAAATAGTATTCACCTTGGGCATTATGATTCTTGATCTGGGCCAACCATAATTTTAATTTGTCGCCTTTCACCGCCATGATGCCGGTATTGACTTCCTTGATTAATTTTTCGTTATTGGAAGCATCTTTTTCTTCGACAATTCTTTGTACTCGTCCGTGGGAATCCCTAATTATCCTGCCGTAACCTTTAGGGTCGGAAAGGTTGACGGTGAGCAGCCCTAGCGATTTGTCATCTACGTTTGCCAATAATGCTTTTACCGTTATCAATTTTAATAAGGGTACATCGCCATACAGTATCAGTACGGTATCCGTATCGGCTATCTGGTCGGTAACCTGTTGTACTGCGTGACCTGTGCCTAATTGTTGTTTTTGCTCAATCCAACTGGCATCCAAATGTTTTAGCCTTTCCCTGACCAGTTCTGCACCGTGTCCGTAGACAATCTTGATTTGGTTATTGTCCAATTGCTTGCTCATGTCATAGACATGCTGCAATAAAGGCCTGTTGGCAATTTTATGCATTATTTTGGGAAAAGCCGAACGCATGCGTGTACCTTTGCCCGCAGCCAGAATGATGGTGGTAATATTCATTTATCCCCCTAAACAAAAAAGCCCGACAACGAATCCAGTCGCTATCGGGCTCTTGTACTAAATTTTTGAAAAGTCACTTTAGATGGCTTATTTAGCCACCGCGCTTTCTGAGCCGATCCAACGTCCTTAATTGCATAATGGCTTGCGCCAGTTGCGCTTGAGCGGTTGCGTAATCAATTTTACCCGATTTATCGGCCAAAGCCTCCTCGGCTTTTGCTTTCGCTTCGATGGCTGCGGCTTCATCAATGTCTTTCGCCCTGATCGCCGTATCTGCCAAAATGGTAACTAAATGCGGCTGCACTTCCAGCATTCCACCCGACACGTAGAAAGGATGGCTTTCAGTACCACTGACTTTTACGCGCACTTCACCCGGCTTTAAGCGGGTGATGAACGGCGCGTGTCGGGGCGAAATACCTACTTCGCCTAATTCAGCAGGCGCAAATACCATTTCCGCCAATCCGGAATATATTTCCTTTTCTGCACTAACGATGTCTACATGTATAGTCATGACCATAATAATTCTTTGATAACAACAGGTTATTTCATGTTCTTGGCTTTTTCCAGCACTTCTTCTATCGTGCCGACCATGTAAAACGCCTGCTCGGGGACGGCATCATATTCCCCGTCGATAATACCCTTAAAACCTGCAATCGTATCTTTCAGGGAAACATACTTTCCTGGGGAACCGGTAAAGACTTCGGCAACAAAGAATGGTTGCGACAAGAATCGTTGCATTTTGCGCGCCCTGGATACAGTCAATTTGTCTTCTTCGGAAAGCTCGTCCATGCCCAGAATAGCGATAATATCGCGCAGCTCTTTATAACGTTGCAAGATACCTTGCACCTTACGGGCAACATTATAATGCTCTTGCCCGATGACCAGGGGATCAAGCTGGCGACTGGTTGAATCTAAAGGATCAATCGCAGGATAAATGCCTAATTCAGCGATTTGACGGGACAATACTACTGTCGCATCCAAGTGGGCAAAAGTGGTTGCTGGCGAAGGATCGGTCAGGTCGTCGGCTGGTACATAAACCGCTTGGATGGATGTAATCGATCCGGTCTTAGTTGAGGTAATACGTTCTTGCAGTACGCCCATTTCTTCCGCCAGTGTCGGCTGGTAACCCACAGCAGAAGGCATACGGCCTAATAACGCAGACACTTCCGTTCCTGCCAATGTATAACGGTAAATATTGTCAACAAAGAACAAAACATCGCGGCCTTCATCACGGAAATATTCCGCCATCGTCAAACCAGTCAAGGCCACGCGCAACCGGTTTCCAGGCGGCTCATTCATCTGTCCATAAACCAGCGATACCTTGTCGATTACGTTGGAGTCTGTCATTTCGTGGTAGAAGTCATTCCCTTCACGAGTACGTTCACCTACGCCGGCAAATACTGAATAACCACTGTGTTCGATAGCGATATTGCGGATAAGCTCCATCATGTTGACAGTTTTGCCTACGCCCGCACCGCCGAACAAGCCGACTTTACCGCCCTTGGTAAAAGGGCAAACCAAGTCTATGACTTTAATCCCGGTTTCCAGCAACTCGTTGGCTGCCGCTTGTTCCGCATAACTAGGTGCTTCCCGGTGTATGCCCCATTTTACTTTTTCACCAATAGGGCCTTTTTCGTCTATCGGTTGACCCAGCACGTTCATGATACGGCCCAAAGTTTCCTTGCCTACAGGCACGGCAATAGGCCCATTGGTGTTAGTCACTGAAAGACCACGGCTTAAACCGTCTGAACTACCCATTGCAATGGTTCTAACGACACCATCACCCAGTTGTTGTTGGACTTCCAGCACCAAATCTTTGCCTTCTACGTTTAATGCATCATAGACTTTAGGCATGTCTTCGCGGGAAAATTCCACGTCAACAACCGCGCCTATGATCTGAACGATTTTACCCAAACTCATTGAGTCATCCCCTTAAATAATAATTCGCTTTGCTTGCGGTTAAACTGCTGCTGCGCCAGCAACGATTTCTGAAATTTCCTGAGTAATCGCAGCTTGCCGTGCCTTGTTATAGATCAGTTGTAATTCTTTGATAAGACTTCCGGCATTATCCGAAGCGCTCTTCATCGCCACCATCCGCGC
>PMDM01000140.1 GCA_003155565.1 Methylococcaceae bacterium
AAGTAAATCCTCGCTATTTAAGGAATCAATACTGACAGTAAAACCTTGCTGTTTTAATGCCTGTATCGCTTCTTCCATGTGCGGAAAATCCGTGCTGGGCAAGCAGCCTATGTCGATTACGTCAGCGCCATTTTTCTTGTAATATTGAGCGCGATTGACGATTTCTTCGACACTAATATTAGGTGCATCGACGATTTCGGCAAAAATCTTGACGCTGTAGCGGCTTAAATCATATTGGTGTGCGTCTTTCCCGAAATACATCGGCAAATCTTTGAGTTCTTCCGGCCCTCTTTCTACGGATAGCTCCAGTTCTTTCGCCAATGCCTCTACATCACCACGGCAACGGCCTGGGATGATGATACGGTTTGCACCAAAGGTATCTTTTAAGCGGCGCAGTATCATGTCGGTGGTCATCAGGGCGGCAACTTTTACGCCGAGTTGATGTACGGTGTAAGTAAATTCCGGCTGCATTTTTTCCAAGATGCCGCGTAATTGCTTTTCCGCCAGTTTTCCGGTGAGAAACAGTAAATGCTCGCTCATGACAAAGATGCTAACCGCCGTTTAACCGTATCGATTAATTCTTCAACACTGTCAACGACTGTGGTGTATTCAAAAGTGCGGATTTTATCAGTACCTTCCAAATCGATTTTACGAGGATAGACCATCACTTTCCCGCCCGGTGCGGTCGTTTCCATCTCTGGGGCGATGTCACAGGGGTAGACAATGCACGGCACTTTGCACTTCCCGGCCTGGGAATACAAATTAGTCACCAGATTGTCGGCAATGCCCAGTACGCACTTGGCAATCGTGTTCGAGGTGGCTGGAGCCATCACAAACGTATGGTAATGGCCCTTGTAAAACAACCCTACGGGCGGCGACGAGGCGGTTTTGTCACGAAATACCGGATGTTTTGCCCGTACATCACCCAGGCTGATGCCATACATAAGCAACACTTCTTCACCTGCCGGACTGATATAGACATCCACATCCTCCAAGGTCAGCAAAAAATCCAGGCATTCTTCTATATAATGGCCTGATCCGGTAATCGCCCAAGCCAAACGGGGTTTATGCATGACAACAATAGGTTAGAAATAATCTTTTTATTATACCTTAAGCTAGTGTATGCAACGCACACAGGAAAATCGAGTGAACATTAACGACTGCACAAAACCGCTGATGATGGGCATATTAAATGTGACCCCTGACAGCTTTTCAGATGGCGGCAAATATCATCGTGTCGATGCGGCAGTGGTACAAGTTGAATTGATGCTGAAAGAAGGTGCTGATATGATCGACATCGGCGGTGAATCAACGCGCCCAGGCTCTGATACCGTTAATTCAGATGAACAAATACAGCGAGTCATTCCTGTTATCCTGGCAATTCGCAGAAATTTTGCTGACGATATCTTAATTAGCATTGATACAACCTTAAGCACGGTTGCAGAAGCGGCATTAAATGCGGGTGCTGATCTTATCAATGATGTTTCGGCAGGGTTAAACGACCCAGATATACTGACTTTAGCTGCCAAAAGAGCCGTACCCATTATCCTTATGCACAGGCTAGGCACTCCGAAAACGATGCAGGAGAATCCTTATTACGATGATGTCGTTACGGAAGTGATCGCTTTTCTAAAATCAAGGGTAACTGCGGCATTAGCCGCTGGCATAGAAAAAAACAATATCCTGCTTGACCCTGGCATCGGCTTTGGTAAACGCAAACAAGACAATCTGGACTTATTAGCTAACCTTGATAAGCTTGTCGCGTTGGGTTTTCCAGTGCTATTAGGGACTAGCCGTAAACGCTTTATGGGTGCTATATGCAACGCATCCGAACCCTCAGAACTGGTTACCGCCACGGCTGTAACAACCGCATTGGGTGTCATGGCAGGTGTACAACTGTTTCGGGTGCATGATGTCAAGGCGAACCGGCAAGCGGCGGATGTGGCTTGGGCGATTAAGCAGAGTCCACAATAATAACCCCATGCACCCAAAACTGATTAAGCTGGAACAAACCTTGGGGCGATCAATACTGACCAAAATAAATGATCCTTTTCTCGACAACCATCAAGTCGGTCTTTGTATCAAACGGGACGATTTGCTGCATCCAGTCATATCCGGTAACAAATGGCGAAAGCTCAAATACAATCTGGATGAAGCCCTATCGCTTGGTACAGACACTATCATCAGCATGGGTGGCGCTTACTCAAACCACCTCCATGCACTGGCATACACTGGAAAAGTTCTCAACTTGAAAACCATTGGCATTATTCGCGGTGAACGACCAGCAACGTTAACCCCTACCCTGCAAGATATGGAAAGCTGGGGGATGGAGTTGCGTTTTATCCCGCGCCCTGACTATCGACATTATAGAAATTTTAAAAATTGGAATGATTTACCAGGACTTCAGCCCTACCAATACTGGTTACCAGAGGGTGGGGCGAATAATCTCGCATTAAAAGGCGTTGCAGAATTGGGCGATGAAATAGACATCCCTTACGATGCCTTATGTGTGGCTTGTGGAACAGGCGCGACGTTTGCAGGTCTCATCAATGCCTCTTCTGAGAAAATCTCAGTGCTAGGCTTTGCCGCATTAAAAAATGCCGGATTTTTGCACTCGGATGTGCAATCATTACTATCTAGAGAATTTCATAACTGGGAAATATTTCATGATTACCATTGCGGTGGATTTGCTAAACTTAACCCAGAATTAGCCTCATTTATGACAGAATTTGAGCAAAAAACTTCAATTCCATTGGAACCTGTGTATACCGGAAAAATGCTGTATGGTCTCTATGATTTGATTGCGAAAGGCTATTTTAAAACCGGACAGCGAATTATCGCTGTACATACCGGAGGTTTACAGGGAAATAGGGGTTACGTCTAATGAAAAGAGTGCTAGAACCCGAATTGATGGAAGATGCAGAACAAGTTATTGCGTATGCCCAAGCGGACTTTGAAATACCCCATAATGAATTTATTCAACGGTTAAAAGCCTTTGTGAATGAGCCGACATTCGGGGGGAAAGCACTGGATTTAGGCTGCGGCCCGGGCGAAATCAGCCGCCGCTTTGCTAAGGCTTTTCCTTTAGCCAAGATTGATGCCGTTGACGGCTCCAGACCCATGATAGATTATGCCGTAAGTTCTATAACCGTTGAACCACACCCGCGCCTGATTTTTATTCACGGAAAGTTACCACATGCCGAATTACCGGTTGTGCATTACGATATTATTTTCAGCAACAGTTTGCTGCACCACTTACCTGATCCACAAATACTTTGGCAAGTGGTAAAGAAATATTCTAAATCCGGTACGCGAATAGCTATTATGGATTTACTCCGGCCTGGCACGGCCAATATGGCAAAATCGCTGGTGGAAATGTATGCCGCTACCGAGCCAAAAATATTACAACAGGATTTTTATAATTCCTTATTGGCGGCGTTTACACCTGAAGAGATCAATGTTCAGATAGCCCAAGCTGGGCTATCGTTAACCGTCGAGCAAATCAGTGACCGGCATGTTTTTATATCAGGTATTGCAAACTGACACCAACGGACAACCTATGACAAACCTCAATGTAGCACCGAAAGAACCATTGGAAACCATCGACCTGCAAAAACCGGAATTCTACATTAACCGTGAACTCAGTCTGCTTGAGTTCAACAAACGGGTATTGGCGCAAGCCAAAGATGAAAACGTCCCGTTGCTGGAACGGCTTAATTATCTGTGCATTTCGTGTTCCAATCTTGATGAGTTTTACGAAGTCCGTGTTGCTGGCGTGATACAAATGGCGGCTATTGACCCCAAAGCAACAGGGCAGGATGGCTTAAATCCTAATGAACAACTGGAACTCATCGCAGCTAATGCCCATGAATTGGTCGATGAACAATACCGGGTGCTCAATGACGTATTGATCCCAAAACTTAAACACGAAAACATCAAATTTATCCGCCGTAATGACTGGACTGAAGCGCAACATCAATGGCTGCAAACCTACTTTAACGATCAATTATTGCCCATTTTATCCCCAGTAGGTTTGGATTCTGCCCATCCTTTCCCTCGCATATTAAATAAGAGCTTAAATTTCATCATCTCGCTAACAGGCAAAGATGCCTTTGGTCGGAACAGTGGTCGTGCTATTTTGCAAGCGCCCAGATCATTGCCGCGCATCATCCAGTTTCCAGCGGAAGAGACCCAAAGTGGGCCTACCGATTTCGTGTTTTTATCGTCCATCATTCATGCCTTTGTCGGCGAATTGTTTAATGGCATGACTGTCAAGGGTTGTTACCAATTTAGGGTGACGCGAAACAGCGACTTTTTTGTCGATGACGATGCCATAGACGACTTGTTGCTGGCGGTACAAGGCGAATTGGCGATGCGGAATTACGGGGATGAAGTGCGCTTGGAAATTGATGCCATGTGCCCGGATGAAACCGTCAGTTTTCTGCTCGACCGCTTTGAAATGACGCGAGACCGCTTGTTCCTAGTTGATGGCCCGGTCAATCTCAATAGATTGCAGGAAATAATCGTTTTAGTTAATCGCCCTGATCTCACGTTTGCTCCGTTCAAGCCAGTTGTTCCACCACAACTGGCGCGGAATAAAGACATATTTGCAGCTATCAAACGCCATGACATTTTGCTGCATCACCCTTTTGAATCTTTCTCGCCAGTCGTTGAATTTCTCCGTCAGGCGGCGGTCGCGCCCGATGTGTTGGCGATCAAGCAAACGCTTTACCGTACTGGGGCAGATTCGCCGATAGTCAGCGCCTTAATCAAAGCGGCAAGGGCCGGTAAGGAAGTGACTGTCGTGATCGAGTTACGAGCGCGATTTGACGAGAAAGACAATATTAGTTTGGCAGCAAAACTACAAGAAGCGGCTGTCCACGTAGTGTATGGTGTGGTGGGCTATAAAACCCATGCCAAAATGTGCCTTGTGCTGAAACGGGAAGGCAAAGAATTATGTAACTATGTACATTTAGGCACCGGCAATTACCATCCCAAGACCGCGTTGTTGTACACAGATTACGGCTTATTTTCCTGCGACAAGGAGTTGGGGGAAGATGTCAGGCGCGTGTTTGCACAGCTCACCAGCCTTGGGAAAGTCAGCAAACTCAATAAGTTATTGCAATCGCCTTTCACCCTGCATCGCGGCATTATCGAAAAAATTGACCGTGAAATTCGCCACGCCCAGGAAGGCAAAATCGCCAAAATCATCATCAAGGTCAACGCGGTTGTCGAAGAACAAACCATCCAAGCGTTATACCGGGCATCACAGGCAGGTGTCAAAATCAAACTTATCGTGCGGGGGATATGCTGTTTAAGGCCGGGTATTCCTGGGGTCTCAGAAAATATAGAGGTGCGCTCCATCATCGGACGTTTTCTGGAACATGCCCGGGTTTATGCGTTTGCCAATGACGGCAACTGGGAAGTCTATGCGTCCAGCGGGGATTTGATGAACCGCAATATGTTCCAGCGCGTGGAAGCCTGTTTTCCCATTGAAAGCAAACGCTTACATAACCGTATATTGCACGACCTGGACACTTATCTGAGCGATAACAGCCAATCCTGGCTCTTGCAATCGGATGGCAGTTATAAGCATCTGCAACGTAAAGGAAAAGAAGCATTGATACAGGCACAAACAGTGCTGTTACAGGAATTACAAAACCAGCCATGACACAACCCTGCGAAATCGTCCAGCTAGGGGCAAAAATACTACGACAACATGCCGAGATTGTCGAGCATGTTGGTAGTCCCGACATCCGGCAAATAATCACGGATATGCAAGCTGCTTTGGCAGCAACTCAAGGTGTCGGCCTCGCTGCGCCGCAGATCAGCCAGCTCAAGCGGATTATCATTGTCGCCTCAAGACCGACAACGCGCTATCCCACCGCGCCACTCATGGAACCAACGGTGATGATTAATCCGGTATTCGATGCCTTATCTGACGAAAAGGAAAAAGACTGGGAAGGTTGTTTGAGCATTCTAGGCATACGTGCCTTAGTGCCAAGATATAAGAACATTAGGGTGCAATATACCGACGAACAAGGTCGTAATATCGACATAAAACTGGAAGGTTTTATCGCCAGAGTTTTTCAACATGAAACCGATCACCTGGAAGGTAAAATCTATCTGGATCGGGTCGAGAGTCCCGAAGATATTATTTCCGAAAGTGAATATTTCAAGTTATTATCATGATGCGCCGAAAACACAGCGGATGCGAAATCATGAGTGGGTTGGGTTGCCTGCTGTTTGACAACCCATCTTTCAACCACGGAGATGTGGGAGGCGCGGTCTATGGCCTGGAACCATTGCAGCAGGACTCCGCCATGTTGGGTTAACGATCAATGGCAGCGATAATGCAAATCAACCCGGTGGCCAAGCCATT
>PMDM01000117.1 GCA_003155565.1 Methylococcaceae bacterium
TTACATATTGGGTAATCCGCCGTTTATAGGGAAAACCTACCAAACCGCAGAACAAAAAGCCGACATGGAAAGAATTTTTCATGACGTGAAAAGTGCCGGACTTCTTGATTATGTTGCCGCATGGTATCGTAAGGCAGCAGAGTATATGTCCAACTCCGTCGTTCCGGCAGGGAATGCCGGAACCCAGTAGCCAGGGAAGGTAAGCGCTTCACATCCTTGTGAACTGGATTCCGGCAATCCGTGCCGGAATGACGCTTATCCCATTAAAACGGCGTTCGTCTCCACCAACTCCATCACCCAAGGCGAGCAAGTCGGCGTGTTGTGGCCAGATTTATTGCGTCGCAGGGTGAAAATCCACTTCGCGCACCGCACGTTTCAATGGTCGAGTGAAGCACGCGGTAAGGCTGGTGTACATTGCGTTATCATCGGTTTTGCCCTGCATGACGCGACGGACAAACGACTTTTCGATTATGAAACTTTACAAGCTGAACCTCATGAGATAAAGGCCAAGAATATAAATCCGTATTTAGTCGATGCTACAGATGCACTATTATCAAACCGACGCACGTCAATATGTGAAGCACCGACTATCGTATTTGGTTCCATGCCAAATGATGGCGGACACTTGCTACTTTCGGAAGATGAAAAAAATTCACTTCTCAAGGAAGAACCATCCGCTAAAAAATGGATACGCCCTTTTTTGATGGGGGAAGAATTCATAAATTCAATACCTCGTTATTGCCTTTGGCTATTGCATTGTCCGCCTGATACGCTGAGGAAAATGCCGTCAGTCTTGTCTTGCGTGGAAAAGGTTCGCCAACATCGCCTTAGTAGTACTCGTGGAGCTACTAGAGATTTAGCTAACAAACCTTCATTATTCGGAGAGATAAGGCAACCAGATGTGCCTTATTTAGCCATTCCTCGCGTATCTTCGGAACGACGTAGATATATACCCATTGGTTTCTTGCCAAGTAAATGTATCGCAGGAGATAAACTTGAAATAATTCCAGATGCGTCACATTACCACTTCGGTATTTTGTCTTCATCTATGCACATGGCTTGGGTTCGTTCTGTCTGTGGTCGCTTGAAAAGCGATTACAGCTATTCAATAAACATTGTCTACAACAATTTCCCCTGGCCTCAAAACCTGACCGACAAACAGCGCCAAACCATCGAAGACGCAACACAAGCCGTGCTGGATGCCCGTGCCTTATATACCGATTCCTCGCTTGCCGACCTGTACGACCCATTGACCATGCCGCCGGAATTGGTCAAGGCGCACCACAAGCTCGATGCAACCGTTGACGCGGCTTACTCCAAAAAGAAATTTTCCGGCGACAGCGACCGCGTAGCATTCCTGTTCGAGCTATACCAGCAACTCACCAGTCCGCTTACCGCCCAAGCTGGCAAAATCGGTTAAAGCACCACTGCTTGAGTCCCTTCTCCCTTGAGGGAGGCGGCACGGATTCCCTATCCGTTGCCGCACTTCCCCCATCCTTGGAGGGCGAAGGTTAGGATGAGGGGGATTTAAAAAAGCACAACCTTTTTGATCCTCCTCACCCCAACCCTCTCCAGCAGGAGAGGGGGCTTTTAGTGTAGGTCGGCGGTCAATGTTGGGTTACGGCGCACAGGAAACAGGTAGGATTTTTGGCCTGCTTTGTTGTGTGCGCCTAACCCAATCTACACTACTGCGAGCGGATTTGAAATCAAAAATCTGCTACAATCTAGCTAAATAATTAGCTAAGGTGAAAGCCCATGAAGCAAACCATCAACATCCACGAAGCTAAAACCCGCCTTTCCCAATTGCTTCAACAGGTTGAAGAAGGGGATGAAATCATTATTTCGCGGGCTAATAAGCCTATCGCTCGGCTGGTGGCCTATCAGGAAAAACCTATGAAACGCCGTTTGGGAGAGGCAAAAGGCATGGTGGAAATAATGCCGGATTTCGATGAATTGCCGGAAGATTTTATGGTACATTTTGAATGAAGGTTCTGCTCGATACCTGTGCGTTTATCTGGCTGGTGACCGATAATCCGAAATTATCGGAACTAGCCAAAGAAATTTTTCTGGATGAAGACAATGAAATATTACTTAGCGCGGTTACCGGGTTTGAAATCGCCGTTAAATATAGTTTAGGTAAATTACACCTGACCGAACCGCCCAGAGAATTCGTGATTCATCGCATGAATGCCAATGCCTTAACGGAATTACCAGTGTCCATGGCCCACGCACTGGCATTACAAAATATGCCCTTGCACCATAAAGACCCCTTTGACCGCCTACTGATTGCACAAGCAATGGTTAACCAAATACCTTTATTAAGCGCCGATCAACAGCTTTCTGTTTACGATATTGAACGGCTTTGGTAATCAGCATGTAGCCTGGATGGAACGTAGTGTAATCCGGGAGTATGTGGCACGAATGTCCCGAATTCCGTAAACCCCATCAGGGCTACATGCTGAAATAAACACAATCACACGAGGAATAAGATGAAGCACGATGTAATTGACGCACAAATATCGCCTGATGGTCGACTGGAGGTTTTGTCCAGGCAAGAGGTCAGCAAATTGTTGGACAGCAGCCAAGGTGGGTTGTACCAAACCTTCCGAAACTGCGCATTGGCGGTATTGAACTGCGGCAGCGCGATGGATGATGGCAAGGAGTTATTGGAACGCTATCCCGATTTTGCCATACGCGTTGTCCAGGAACAGCGCGGCATTAAGCTGGAGTTAAAAAGCGCACCCGCACAAGCCTTTGTTGATGGGCACATGATTAAAGGTATCAACGAGCATTTGTTTGCCGTGGTGCGCGATATTATCTATGTGAATGATGAGGTCAATCATAACTCACACTTCGATCTTGAAACGTCTAACGGCATCAGTAATGCCGTGTTCCACATACTCCGTAACGCTTATATTTTGCGCCCGATGTCTAACCCCAAGCTCGTCGTGTGCTGGGGTGGGCATTCAATAAGCCGTAAAGAATACGACTACACCAAGCAAGTTGGCCACGAAATGGGTTTGCGCGGGCTGGATATTTGTACCGGCTGCGGCCCTGGCGCGATGAAAGGCCCGATGAAAGGCGCGACCATCGGCCATGCCAAACAACGGATCAAAAACGGGCAGTACCTGGGCATTACCGAACCCGGCATTATTGCGGCGGAATCGCCCAACCCCATCGTCAATGATCTGGTCATTTTGCCGGATATTGAAAAACGCCTGGAAGCCTTTGTCCGCACCGGGCATGGCATTGTGGTATTTCCCGGCGGCGCGGGTACGGCTGAGGAAATCCTCTACATCTTGGGGATACTGCTCCATCCAGAGAATAAGGACATGCCGTTTCCGTTGATTTTTTCCGGCCCCGATAGCGCCAAAGCGTACTTCGAGCAAATCGACAGCTTTATCTCAGCCACACTGGGAAAAGAAGCGCAACGCAGGTATCAGATCATCATCGACGACCCCGTCCTGGTTGCACGTGAAATGCAGGCTGGTATAAGCCAAGTCAGGGCTTTTCGTAAGCAACACGGCGATGCTTATTATTTTAATTGGCTGTTAAAGATCGACCCGGTTTTTCAGGAACCTTTCGATCCCACCCACGAAAATATGAAAGCTTTAGCCTTGCACAGCGACCAAGAAAAACACCTGCTAGCCGCTAATTTACGCCGGGCTTTTTCTGGAATTGTGGCGGGAAATGTCAAAGATTCCGGGATACGTGCCATTGAGCAATACGGACATTTTGAAATTCATGGCGACAGCCATATCATGGCTTTAATGGATACCTTACTGGCTTCGTTTGTATCGCAACACCGCATGAAGCTGCCGGGGAAAAAATATTCGCCATGTTATCGCATCATTACCTGATGCCTGAACCTATCAACCCCGAAGGATGTAGCAAAGCTTATTTGCCCTAACATGCTTTTGGGGCAAATTAAGGGAACTCTGATTAAGTCCTTCGACAAGGCTCTCCTGAGCGCAGCCGAAGGGCTCAGGACGAACGGTAAGTGGTTGATTCCGTTCGTGGTGAGCCTGTCGAAGCATGAGCGACCTAACACTCTCACCTATATTCCAAAATCCCGTTCGCCCTGAGCCTGTCGAAGGGTTAGCGGGACTTTGGAATGCCCAAGTGCTCTTTTTAAGATTATCTCTCTTAAAAATATCAATTTCGGCACCTTATTGCTTTCTTTATCATGACCGCAAATTATTTTGGCCTTCGCTTGAACCTTACGTTCTTCCTATCAGGCATCCCTTTACTGAATTCAATCACACATACGACAATCTCACTCCAAAAAGGCCCTGACTGCCGCAATTCCCTGCCCTCCAGATTGCTGTGCAGTGGGCAAATCAGCTTTGGATAGACCGCCTAATGCATAAACAGGCAGGTTTGTATGAGAGACTAGCCCGGCGAATTGATTCCAGCCTAAAATCGAAGCTTCTGGATGTGTCGGGGTAGGCAACACCGGGGCTAACACGACAAAATTGACACCTATTTTTTGGGCATGGTGCAGCTCGTCAAGGTTATGGCATGAGGCAGCAACCCACTGTTTGTTTTCAGGCCGCTGGTAGGTAGCCATCAAATCTCGACTGGTTAAATGAAGCCCATCAACTTCAAACCGCCCGGAATGTTTAACCCCAGAATTCAACAACAGCCAGGCATTATGGGTTTTACACAAAGGACGGGCTTGTTCAAGAAACCTTTCTACCGCTGCAACAGATAAGGTTTTTAACCGCGCCTGAATCAATTTAATCCCTTTATCGAGGATTGTTTTCAGGTTGACCAGCAAAAGTGTGGGATCGGCATCATCCAGGATCGCGTAATAGTGTGGCAATCGGGCTGCGATAATAATTGGCTGATTGGCGGCTGGAAAAGCGTATTTGGTCAAATCATCAGGATTCACCCACAGAAACGGCTGACCTTCGCAGCTTTTCACCTCACCGTCATAACGCCCAACTGTAAATACGCGAAGTTGCACGGCTATATCGGGGTATTGATGGTTGATGGTGATAAGCGGTGTAGCCGCTTGAACGGTTATATCCAGTTCTTCCTTAAGTTCCCGTGTTAAGGCTTGTTCTGCGGTTTCTGATTCTTTAATTTTGCCGCCGGGGAATTCCCATAGGCCGCCTTGATGTAACTTATCGTTCCTTAACGAGATTAAGACTTGGCCAGATGGATTTTTGATAACGCCGACGGCGACTTGCAGGAAGCTCAGGCTAGTTTCTTGATTATTTGGTATCGTTAGGTTCACTAAAGATTTAGTTGGTAGGTTAGGATGGCGTTAGGAATCCCAACAAAATATATTATATTCCACAACGTTGGGGTTCGTTTCTCACCCCAACCTACGAGTCGTAGGGTGGGCAAAAGAAAGAAACTCGCCTTCGGGTGCGAGAACACGATTAAAACAACCGTCGCGTTATCGACACACACCACTTAAGTCCTATATTCCGCATTGATCTTCACGTAATCGTAAGAAAAATCGCAGGTCAAAACTTCCTGAACCGCTTGCCCTCGTCCTAGTTTTACGGTGATGGTAATTTCTTCCTGCTTCATCACCCGCTGCCCGGCAGATTCGGTGTAATCGTCTGCACAGCCACCGTTTCTGACAATGCAGACATCATCCAGAAAAAGCTGCACGTCTTCCAGCACCATATTATCAACGCCAGCGCGTCCTACCGCCGCCAATATGCGTCCCCAGTTGGGATCGCTGGCAAAAAAGGCGGTCTTCACTAAAGGCGAATGGGCGATGGTTTTGCCTACCCTCACGGCTTCTTCATCGGTTTTAGCTTGTTCGACGACTATCCGCATCAATTTGGTCGCGCCTTCGCCATCGCGGATGATTAATTCCGCCACTTGTTTACAAACCGCCATGATGGCATCGGCAAAGATTTGATAATACTCACTATCCGCAGTAATTTCCGGTGCTGAAGCACAGCCGCTCGCCATCAACACACAGGCATCGTTGGTGGAGGTATCGCCATCGACGGTAATGCGGTTGAAGGATTGTTCAACTGCCGCTGCTAGACAGCTTTGCAACAAGGGCTGGGCGATTTTTGCATCCGTGGCGATAAAAGCCAGCATCGTCGCCATATCCGGTTGGATCATGCCTGCACCCTTGGCTATGCCATTGATGGTGATGGAGTGTCCGTCCAACGTGATGACTTTGGATACGCCTTTGGGGAAGGTGTCAGTTGTCATGATTGCCCGTGCCGCTTTGTCCCACAAGCCAGCACTTAACTGGGCAAAAGCGGCTGGTAAAGCGGCTGTAATCTTGGCAACAGGCAAAGGCTGGCCTATAACACCTGTAGAAAACGGCAATACTTGCTGGGCTTGTCCACCAACTACTTCGGCAACACCAGCGCAAGACAGCTGGGCATCATCCATGCCCTGTTTGCCCGTCCCGGCATTGGCATTGCCGGAATTAATCAATAACCAGCGGGGCTGATGTGTCATATTGGCTTTGGCAACATGCACAGGCGCGGCGCAGAAGGCGTTGCGGGTGAACACGGCAGCACAGGTCGATTGTTCCGCCATTGCTATCAGCACAATGTCGTCTTTTATGGTTTGTTTAATGCCTGCACAGGCTGTCCCCAGGGTTATACCCGACACTTGTAGCATCTTGGGGAATTCATTTTGTCCTACTGCCATGTTGGTGTTTCTCTTTAAAGAATATAAATGTACAGTTACCCCCTCTCCTTGCGGGACGACTGCACGGATGCAGGAGCATTTGCCGAGAGGGTCGGGGTGAGGGGAACAAATAAGGAAAGATGTTATTAAGGAAACTCTGAATAAGTCCTTCGACAGGCTCAGGACGAATGGTAACTTGTTGATTCCGTTCGTGGTGAGCTTGTCGAACCATGACCGGAATCAACTTGTTCAGAGTTTCCTTAAATCCCCCCTCATCCTAACCTTCTCCCTCAAGGGAGAAGGGACTTAACTGCTTAGCCCAACGTCATTGATTAACCACCCACTTCCAAAACAATAATATATTCATGGCCACCAGAGCTACTTTCCAAAACCTTGTGACCGTTGATACGACACCACGCAGGAATATCCTGCATCACGCCGGGGTCGGTACAGATGACTTCCAGTTGATCGCCCGGTTGTAATTGCTTGACCTTGTCTTGAGTGCGAATGACAGGCAAAGGACACAGTAAACGCCGTGCATTAAGCACTTCCCTCATATCAGCCATTCCTCGGGCAGTTTGTCCACAGCTAAGGGTTTGACCTGAATAGTCCGCTCCGAACCGTCTTTCTCCATGATCGCCATATCGACTTGTTCCGCATCGCGGCCTTGTCCGTAACGTGCGGTAATGCTTGCTGCCAGATACAGGTCTTCTGCGGAAGGCGAGCCGTCCAGCAGCACTAATGGCCCGCTATGGCTGGTGCAAAGCATACTGATGTAATCCCGTTTGTAACCTTGCATAAAGCGCCCCTCGCCTTCTTCCCTGGCGACGATCATTTTAAAATGCGCTTTGGGACGAATGTGCCTGCCTACCTTTAATAGCATGACATCATCAAGCTCATAATCCTTGCTATCCCGCGCCTTCCAGAGATCGACCAGTTTTGCCGAATAGCTTTTATCAGTAAGGAAGCAGCAACCTCCGGCTGGCTGGGCATAATCATCAATGCCGAACTTTTCAGCCATTGCCATTTGCGGTTTACGTGACCGTCCGGTAATGTCATGCAGCTTTTCCCTATCGACCCAGCCTTCGCGCTCAGGCAGCGTTGCTGGTAAATTTTTCGCGCATAAGGGACGCAGCAGCAAATCATCCGCGCCAGATTCTTTAGCCACAATCGGCATGGTGGCTTTGCGTTGGGACATCGGCCTTTGTCCGATCACCTCGCCAGTAATAATAAAATCGAAGTTATTTTCGACTATCCATTGCTTGGCTTTACTCACCATAAAAATCTTGCAATCCAGGCACGGGTTCATGTTTGCGCCGTAGCCGTGCTTGGGATTAATCAATACTTTTTTATATTCTTCAATCACATCGACGATATGCAGCTTGATGCCTAATTGCTCCGCAACCCACAAGGAATTATTGCGTTTCGGTTTGGCCTTGTCGCGTTCGCGGATGCCATGAGTATGGCCTTCCACACAAAATCCGGTGAAAAAATTGATGCCTTCGATATGGACTCCCTGCTCCATCACGGTCTTTGCCGCCAGCATGGAATCCAGTCCGCCGGATATAAGGGCGATGGCTTTTCTTTGTTGCTTCATTTTACTTAAATTCTTTATTTATTTTGGGCATTGTAACCGACTTGACCAACCATATATTTGATCTATCCGATACTTTATGAATCATCAATCTGTTCGGCAAGTTTGGCTAATTGCCTGAGCGACTGCTCGAATTGTTCGGCTGATTCTGTACGTACAGTGGCATGGGCAACTTTTCGGCCTTTGCGAGAACTTTTACCGTAAAGGTGCAGATGTGTGTTATCAATAACCATTACGTCCTCGATTGCTGGTATGCCGCCAATAAAATTCACCATTGCCGCTTTGCCTACTGCCGCCGTCGAACCCAAGGGCAAATCCAGGATCGCCCGCAGGTGGTTTTCAAACTGGCTGGTTTCCGCACCTTCTATCGTCCAATGACCGGAGTTATGCACGCGCGGAGCGAATTCATTGGCTATCAATTGGCCTTCCACTTCAAACAGTTCCAATGCCATTACGCCGACATAATCCAGTGCGTTGAGCAAACGCGAGATGTAATCCTCAGCCTGTGTCTGCATCGGGTCATTGGCGCGGTTTTCGGCAATCCGCAGTATGCCGCCTTTATGCAGGTTTTCAGAGAGCGGATAAAATACGACAGAACCGGACACGCTACGTGCGGCAATGATGGAAACTTCCCGTGTAAAAGGCACAAAAGCCTCAACAATCGCCGGAAAACCCTGTATCAGTTCCCATGCAGGTTTCAGGTCTGCTTCTGATTTGAGCAAAGACTGGCCCTTGCCGTCATAGCCTTGGGTTCGGGTTTTTAACAATGCAGGCCACCCTATCGTAGCCATAGCCTGTACTAAATCCTCAAAGCTATCCACCAAAGCAAATTGCGGTGTTGGAATGCCGAGTCCCAGAAAAAAGTTTTTTTCCACCCAGCGGTCTTGCGCCACCTCTAAGGCTTTGGCGGGAGGATATACTTTCGTATGTTCTGCTAGAAACTTGGCAACATCGGCAGGTACATTCTCGAATTCATAAGTGACGACATCAGCGCGTTCTGCAAGCTCTGCAAGTAATGCGGGATCGCTATAGTCACCATACAGATGCTCACCCAGTTTGTTGGCACAGGCATCAATGGAGGGATCAAGAAAAATGAAATCTAAACCCAACGGGTATCCTGCCAGCGCGATCATTCGGGCTAGTTGCCCTGCCCCGAGTATGCCGATTTTCATGAACCTGTCACCCTCGGATCTGAGTTTTCAAGCACGGAATCGGTTTGCTCACGGCGGTATTCATGGAGTGCATGGCGGTATTTCTCATGTTTATTGCTGACTATCGCAGCCGCCAACAAGGCCGCATTTACTGCACCAGCCTTGCCAATAGCCAAAGTCCCCACCGGAATACCCGCTGGCATTTGCGCGATAGAAAGCAAAGAATCCATCCCGTTTAATGCTTTTGACTGCATGGGTACGCCCAATACCGGGATTAGCGTTTTTGCCGCCGTCATTCCAGGTAAATGTGCAGCGCCACCAGCTCCTGCAATAATCACTTCAAGCCCTTTGGCTTCTGCAGCTTCGGCATATGCGAACAATTTGTCCGGGGTGCGGTGCGCCGAAACAATCTCGACTTCGTGCGGAATACCCAAGCGCTCTAGTGTTTCCGCAGCATAGCACATAGCCTCCCAGTCAGAGGCCGAACCCATGATGATACCAATCAATGCTGCCATCTATTACTCCTGGTAGTTAACAGTCCAAAATTAAGGGGTAAAATTATCGCATACATCAAGGATCGTAACCCAACCCAACACGTATTTACTGCTTAATCACCGCAAATCAATTCCTGTTTCAT
>PMDM01000138.1:0-1258 GCA_003155565.1 Methylococcaceae bacterium
AATGGCGGTCTCGGACGGCTTGCCGCCTGTTATCTCGACTCTCTCGCGACGTTGGAGTGTCCGGCTATCGGTTACGGCATCCGTTACGAATTCGGTATCTTCGACCAGGAGATTCGTGACGGCTGGCAAGTGGAGATCACAGACCTTTGGTTACGCGACGGTAACCCCTGGGAAGTTGCAAAATCTGATGTGGCTTATTACGTCAACTTTGGCGGCCATTCCGAGAGTTATCTAGACAACCAGGGCTGTAGCCGGAGGCGGTGGGTACCGCACCAGGTGGTTAAAGGCGTGGCTTTCGACATACCGGTTCCGGGTTATCGCGTCAATACCTGCAACACNNCAATACTTTTTCGTTTCCTGCTCACTACAGGACATGCTGCACAACCTCGATTTTACCGGCCAGCCTGTCGAAAATTTTCCTGATCTTTTCGCGGCGCAGCTCAACGACACCCATCCCTCGATTGCAGTGGCCGAACTGATGCGGATCCTGCTTGATGACCATCGGCTTGATTGGGACTTGGCTTGGCGCATTACTTTTCGCACTTTCGGCTACACTAATCACACACTGCTGCCGGAGGCTCTGGAAACCTGGCCGCTGCCCTTGTTCAGTGAACTGCTGCCACGACATCTGGAAATAATCTCCGAAATCAATGCCCGTTTTCTTGATGAAGTAAGGAGGCGTTTTCCGGGCGATGATCAGCGCATAGCCCGCCTTTCGCTGATTGATGAAGGTGGCGATAAACGTATACGCATGGCTCACCTGGCCTGTGTGGGCAGTCATGCTATCAACGGCGTGGCCGCCTTACATAGTGAGTTACTAAAGACCAGTGTGCTAAAAGATTTCTATGAGCTGTGGCCTGAGCGTTTCAGCAACAAAACCAACGGCGTAACGCCGCGCCGCTTCATGGCACTGGCTAATCCCAAACTGAGCGATTTAATCACGNNGCTCGATTGGCTCTGGATGGATAACGCAGACTGATGAGCTCAAAAAACTCGAACCCCTCGCCGAAGATGCCGCATTTCGTCAAGAGTGGCGGGCCATCAAGCAAGCGAACAAGGAGAAACTCGCCACTTATATACACAAGCATACCGGCATTGAACTGGATCCAACCTGGCTGTTCGATATTCAGGTCAAGCGCATCCATGAGTATAAGCGTCAGCATCTGAATGTGCTGCACATCATCACCTTGTACTGCCGTCTCAAACGTAATCCAGGTCTCTCTATTCCGCCGCAGGCGTTTATATTCGGTGGCAAGGC
>PMDM01000138.1:1312-1960 GCA_003155565.1 Methylococcaceae bacterium
TCAGGCACCGGTAATATGAAATTCACATTGAACGGAGCATTGACTATCGGCACCCTTGATGGCGCCAATGTCGAGATTCGTGAAGAAGTCGGGGCAGAGAATTTCTTTCTGTTCGGGCTAACCGAAGACGAGGTCGTTCGAGTCCAGCGCGAAGGCTATCGTCCGTCTGCCACTATCGAAGAGAATCCAGAGTTGGCCGAGGTTATTCACTTGATCGCTTCGGGTCATTTTTCTCATGGCGATACCGAAATATTTCGGCCCTTAGTTGATAACCTGTGCCACCACGATCCCTTTCTTGTATTCGCTGATTACGCAGACTATGTGGACTGTCAGGATAAAGTCACGGCCGTTTGGAAAGATCAGGAGCAGTGGACGCGCATGTCTATCCTGAATACGGCCAGAGCCGGCAAATTTTCATCGGATCGGGCGATTCGCGAATATTGTAATGAAATNNAAAATTTATTTGCTACGCCATGGCGAGACAGAATACAGTCAACGGGGCGCTTATTGTGGGGCACTGGATGCCGAACTGACAGCGGAGGGACACCAGATGGCACAAGCATTCGCTGAAGGGTATCGCTCGATACCCTGGTCTGATGTCTACGTCAGTCCCATGAAAAGGGCGATCGCGACAGCGCAGCCTTTGTG
>PMDM01000138.1:1996-2778 GCA_003155565.1 Methylococcaceae bacterium
TGGAATCCGCCAACCGGTGGCGAAACGGCCATTCAGATAGCCGCCCGCGCGCTCCCTGTCATCACTGAAATCGAGTCCAGACACAAAGACGGCAACGTGCTGTTGGTATCTCATAAAGCCACGATACGCATCATTATTTGTAGTCTGCTGGGAATTGACGTGGGTCGCTACCGTGATCGGATTAATGCTCTTGCAGCCTCCGTGTGCGTCGTCAAGTTTGGCACCTATGGGCCAATGCTGGAAATTTTGGGAGACCGTGGATATATGCCAGAACATTTGCGCAAACGTGGGGGAACTTGATACGCTCATTTTCAGCAACCGTGCCATAGAGACAGAGATCATCGTTGCGAATTGTTAAAAATCGAAAAAGCACCCTGAAGCTGAGCAAAAACGTGACTCGTTCAGTCTCTTTTTTATTGTATGTCCGTTCAACTTTTCCAAGCCCGTGCCCAAACATAAGTAAGAATTAATCCCAGCCTATGAAAAATTACTTGGTTGTTATCAACGCGGGTTCATCGAGNNAGAGGGCTTAGTATTGCTTGAACGTAAGCTCACTATTAACGAAGCACACGATCACATGGGCGCTTTAACTCTCATTCTTGACTGGCTTCTGGAATATCTGGCGAATGGAACCTTGCTGGCGGTGGGTCATCGCATTGTTCACGGCGGGCAACACTTCTCAGCACCCGTCCTGATTGACGCGAGCGTTCTGGCGGAGCTGGAAACCCTTGTTCCCCTGGCGCCACTGCATCAACCGCAGAACCTCTCGACTATCCGCGCAC
>PMDM01000458.1 GCA_003155565.1 Methylococcaceae bacterium
TTGGAAGCATAACCTGCCAGCACAACACTATAGACCGATAAGGAAGATATCGCCAGAAAGTAAAGCAGTCCGAAATTGAAATCGATGATGCCAACACCCGGCGCAAATGGGATGACAGCAAAACCGGTGAGCATGGTAATAAAAACTATCGTTGGCGCCAGTACAAACACCAGCTTGTCTGAAAACGGCGGTATCCAGTCTTCCTTAAAAAACATCTTAATCATATCGGCAGCCACCTGCATTAATCCAAAAGGCCCNNCCCTGATTCATGGCGGGCTCTCCCTAATTAATTTCTTCAATTTGACCTGGGAACAGGATTGCATAGGCTGGAATTCAGGTCGTCCAGCTGTTACGCCGAGCAAGCCTTGAGGCATGGTTTTTTCTATCTGTACAGTAACTTCTAGGATAGCTGTCCCTGCCGGATCGGCAATTTCAATCGGGTCGCCGGAAACCACCTGCAATTTTTCAGCATCCAGCGGGTTCAACCGTACTGAAAAGTGTGGCAATCGTTCAGCCACCGGCGTTGATTGTAGGCTCAATTCCTCTGTGCCAAAAATATACGGCAGGGTGATGATTCGCCAAAATTTCGGATCGGGCTTGAAAGCAGCCGGAATATTGTTAAACCAAGGCAGTGTACCGGATGCTTCAAACAAGCGTTTACCACAATCCCCTCCCCGTAAATGACCGCCAATCTCCTCCTGGAATTTATTGATCGCCTGATTAGAGTTCCATCCAGGCATCCAAATAACCGGTAACAAGGATGGTTGGACTTGTGCAGTGTCGCCTTCCATGGAAAAAGTGAATGGCGTTTCCATATCAGTTGGTTGGGCAGCTTCACTGACTTTAATGTCGGCATGCATTGCAGTCCGTCCGCTGTAACGGTGTGGCTGCCTTGGAATTTTGCTGCCTTCGACCGTGTAATCTGCGCGAGGTGCAGCTTGAAGTATGGCGGAAAGCCCTAAAATTGATTCGGCGCAAGCCGCCGTAATGGCATCGTGATGCAGGCTTTGCCCATTTTCCATTACACTGGCCAGCCACTGCCAACTGCCGAGTACGGGCTCGGTGGCAGGATAAACCGGAAAATAACGCTGGGCGCGGCCTTCATTATTTACCAAGGTGCCTTCGGACTCGGCAAAGGTCGCAGCAGAGAGCAACAGCGCGGCCTTTTCGGTCGTTTTATTTTCCAAACTGTCGATGACTACCACCTGACTTGCCGTTTGCAAAAACAAGTCCACATCCCGGTTCGATGCCCGGCGGTAAAGATCATTCTCAAGAATAATCGCGCTATCTGCAGAACCGTTGCTGACTCTCTCGAAGGCCTTTTGCAAAGGTTTCCCGCCCATGATCGCCACACCTAAGCTGTTACACTCCGGAACGGTAAATGTCAGGTGACTACCTTTTGACGGCAGCGCCTTAGCAACGTTGTAGGCTGCCTGAATGACGACTAGGCTCGCACAAGTGGTTCCCGATACTATTAATGGCCGATTCGCCTGTTTCAGGCCATTGGCGATAGTGGTAACCAGCGCTTGTTCCGTTTCGCTTAATGACTCGGGGACTGGTGCCGAACCATCAAGGCAATGGGCAATTGCAAAGCCCAAGCGTGCTATATCTTCCGGGCTACCCCTATACGTTTCTGCTGCTGTATCATCAAGGCGAGTGGCGCAAATGCTGGCGATAAACAATGGGCTTCGCACATGGCCAGGCAACTGACGGATAGCGGCATCCTGCCACTTCGGGATGTGCATGGTTTCTGCTAATTCGAATGATGCATTACGCACGGCCTGCCGCAAAGAAAGCGCCAGCCTGGGAGCGCTGTGGGTCACATCTTCACCAAGGATTAATATGGCATCGGCTTGTTCGACTTCCCTTAGTGAAGGGGAATGGATACCGCCATCACGCATAATTTTAATGATGGCGCTAAGTAAGGTGTGTTCGGTGTTCTCCAAACCGAGGAAATAGTTTTCCTCTCCCACCAGCGAGCGTAAAGCAAAATTGGCTTCCAGCGAGGCGCGTGGCGAGCCAATGCCAATGACTCCTTTAGCCGATTTCAATAGATCGTGGAACTGCATTTTCGCTGCTGCGGCCGATGCCATAGCTTGAAAATTCAAACGAGGAACCCTAATACGCTTCAAGCTATTGACGAAACCGTAACCGAATCGGCCTCGGTCACAAAGAAAATAGCCATTAACCTCACCGTTATAGCGGTTAGCAACCCGTCTTAGTTCCCCATATCGTTCGCCCGGGGCAATATTACAACCCAAGCTGCAATGCACACAAATCGAAGGCGCAGTTTGTAAATCCCACTTCCGGGCGTAATGGGTGCTAAAGGTTTTGTCGGTAAAAACGCCGGTAGGACAGACTTCCACAAGATTGCCGCTGAATTCGCTTTCCAATGCACCGTCTTCAAAACGTCCGAAATAAACGTTGTTGTGGGCACCGAATACCTGAAGATCCTTACCGCCTGCATATTCGTCGTAAAATCGTACGCATCGGTAGCAGGCAATGCAACGGTTCATTTCATGATTGATAAAAGAGCCTAGATTCTGGTTTTGATGGGTGCGCTTTTTGCCGCGAAAACGGCGAACGATATGGCCTGTCATGACGGTCATATCTTGTAAATGGCATTCACCGCCTTCTTCGCATACCGGGCAATCGTGGGGATGGTTGGTCATCAGCAGTTCAATATTGTCACTGCGGAACTGGTGAGCCTGTTCGGCGGCCAGAGAAATCCGCATGTTTTCGGAAACCGGTGTCATACAGGCCATTACCAATCGCCCGCGGGTATCTTCTGCATCCTTGTATTGAATAATAGCGCATTGCCGGCAGGCACCTGCTGAACCCATTGCAGGATGCCAGCAAAAATAAGGAAGATCCAGCCCAAGAGACAAGCAAGCCGACAATACATTATTTCCGTCCGTAACGTTATAGGTATTGCCATCAATTTCGATGCTGGCCATTAAGCGGGCTCCATCACAACATTATGACCAACAATATATCGTTCGAAATCTGCACGAAAGTACTTAAGTGCGCTTTGCAAGGGTTCCATAGCGCCCGGAGCCAAAGCGCAAAAGGTATTTCCAGGCCCCAACATCCGTGTTAATCCGGCTAAAGTATCAAGGTCTTCCATTCGGCCGTGTCCGGCAATAATATCTTTCAATAAGGTTACTGTCCAAGGTAAACCGTCCCGGCAAGGTGTACACCATCCGCACGATTCCTGGGCAAAGAACTCTTCAAGATTTAACACCATCTGCACAGGGCAGGTTTTGTCATCCAGAACGATAATCGTTCCGGTACCCATGCGGCTACCGGCTTTGGCTACGGTATCGTAATCCATGAGCACATCCAGTTGTTCAGGCAGCATAAAGTCAGTAGAGGCACCGCCGGGCAAAAATCCGCGCAGTTTATAGCCATCCTGCATACCTCCAGCGTGTTCTTCAATAATTTCCCGTATGGGAGTTCCCATCGGCAGTTCCCACAGCCCTGGGCATTTCACTCGCCCGCTTACCCCAAACAACTTTGTCCCTTTATCCAAACCACGTCCCAAACTTTGGTACCATTCGACACCGTACTGCAAGATGTGGGGTACATTACAAAGGGTCTCTACATTATTGACAACAGTAGGCCAACCCCAAAGTCCGCTGACAACGGCGAAGGGCGGTTTGGCACGGGGCGTAGCCCTTTTTCCTTCAAGCGCGTTGAGGAGCGCCGACTCTTCACCGCAAATATAGCGTCCGGCACTAGTATGCAAATGGATTTCCAGGCTAAACCCTGTGTTTAAGACATGTTCACCCAAGTAGTTTTTAGTTCGGGCTTCCTGTAAAGCATGGGTCAATCTTTGAGCGGCCAGATGGTATTCGCCACGCAAAAAAATGTAAGCGGTATTGGCTTGAATGGCATACGCGGCAATAATAATGCCTTCAATAAGCTGATGCGGATCGCGTTCCAGGAGAAACCGGTCCTTGAATGTGCCTGGCTCCATTTCATCGGCGTTGACCACCAGATAATGTTTCGTGTCGTTGGTTTTTTTCTCAGGGACAAGACCCCATTTGAGTCCGGTATTAAACCCCGCACCTCCTCTCCCCCGCAACCCAGCATCTTTAACCCATTGTCGCACTTCTTTGGGCTGTAATTGCGTGATTGCTTGACGCAACCCTTGATAACCGCCTGTGCTTTCGTAATCAGCAAGCGTAGCAAAGGCACGATCCGGTAAAATGTTTTTGGTCAGCGGCTTATCCATTATATCCATTGCACTTACCTTTTAAGGATCTCGTTAACGGCGTTATCTGTGAGGTCGAGCTTTAGCTGGTCACCAACCAAAGCGACTGGCGCATGATCGCAAGCACCCAGGCAAACAATGGGCAAAACTGTGTACTCGCCGTCCGCAGACATTTCTCCCAGCTTGACATTCAAATGACGGCACAATTGTTCGCGCACCCGTTCTGCGCCCATCATCCAGCAGGTTACACTGTTACAATAATGAATAACGGTTTTACCGACGGGCTGACGGTATATCAAATTGTAAAAAGTCGCGACACCTTCCAATTGGGCGGTCGAAATCCCCAGTAATTCAGACACGGCAACTAGGCATGGGTCGGAGACCCAACGGCGGTGTTTTTGAACTATTTTCAGCGCCTCGATCGAAGCGGCCGTTTTGTCTTCGTAATGACCCATCTCGGCGGTAATCTCTTGGATTTCAGTGGGGCTTAATCCTTCAAAACCTGATTTTTCGATGAGTTCGTCCATTTCAGCGATCCACGTCGGACATCACAAAATCAATGCTCGCCAAAATGGCGATCAAATCGGCCACCATCATGCCCCGGCACATCATCGGTATCATCTGTAAATGTGCGAAAGACGGCGTGCGGATACGGGTACGATAGGACATGGTGCCGCCATCGCTGGTCAAATAATAGGCATTCAAGCCTTTTGTGGCCTCGATAGCCACGCATGCCTCGCCGACAGGAATCACAGGCCCCCAGCTTACATTAAGAAAATGCTGGATCAGGGTTTCAATATCATGAAGCGTTCGTGCTTTCGGCGGAGGTGTGGTCAAAGGATGATAGGCTTTATAAGGACCTTCCGGCATATTGTCCAGGCATTGTGTAATAATGCGGACACTTTGCCGCATTTCCTCTATACGCACCAGGCATCGGTCATAACAGTCGCCGTGAGTTCCGGTGGGTATTTCAAATTCATAGTTTTCGTAGCCTGAGTAAGGCCTTGCTTTACGGTAATCCCATGCCAGCCCGGTGGCGCGCAGTCCCGCGCCGGTCACGCTCCAGTCTATGGCTTCTGCCGTGGTGTAAGCGCCAATGCCCTGGGTGCGGCGTTTGAGTGTGCTATTTTGCATCACCATCTTGTCATAATGATTCAAGCGGTCGGGTAGATAGTTAACAAATTCACGTATTCGTTTATCCCATCCGNNTGAGCGAAAGTGCCATAAAACAGCAGATGGCTGGCAAGGCGGTAAAGTTCGCTGATCATCACTCGAATAACTTGAGCCCGTTCCGGGACTACGATACCGGCTAACTGTTCAACAGCCAACACATAAGGCAAGTTGTTCATGGAGCCGCCCAAATAATCCACCCGGTCCGTGTAAGGGATATAGGTGTGCCAGGATTGGCGTTCGCCCATTTTTTCTGCGCCACGATGGTGATAGCCGATGTCAGGCAAGGCATCAATTATTTCTTCGCCATCCAGTTGCAAAGCGATACGAAAAGCACCATGAACGCTTGGATGATTCGGCCCCATATTCAGGAACATGAAATCGCTGTCTTCGCTACTGCGCCGCATGCCCCAGTCTTCCGGTACGAAGCGCATAGCATCTTGTTCGATTTCCTGGCGCTCGTCAGGCAAACTAAATGGTTCCATTTCAGTCGCGCGGGCAAAATGGTCTTTGCGTAAAGGATGGCCTTGCCAGGTCGGCGGCATGATAATTCGCCTAAGATGAGGATGTCCCTCGAAAACGATACCGAACATATCCCATACTTCGCGTTCATACCAATTGGCCGATGGCCAGATATCGCTAATAGTCGGGAGGGATAAGCTGGCTTCATCCAAGGCGATTTTGAGCCGGACATCCACGTTGCGGTCAAACGAGAGCAAATGATAAACGACCGTAAAGATACTCTCAGGAAGGCCATTTCGGTGCATACGCTGGCGTTCGTCAATGGCCGTCAGGTCAAACAACAACACAAAGGGGGATGAGGCTTCAGATTTTAAATAGCAAAGAACTGCCCGGAGGTTTTGGCGGTTAAGCCAAATTGTGGTTATACCATCAAGGGTTAACTGAACGGTAAAATTGTTTATACCTAGCCGCTCGGTGAGTTCCTGGGCTATGCCAGAAGTATCCGAAGGAGTGTTGATTATGCCAGCGTTACTGTCCAATCATCTTTCTCCTCGACTCATCTCATTTATCCTGATCGAACGATATCTCGTCGGGATCACGCAATTGCCGTGTGCGCATTCTTTCTTCGGTGAGAAAATCGCGGTAATTAGGCTTTATTACAGGCTTGATAAGCGTTTGATCACCAGCAATCCAGCTCAAAGGGCGCCGTTCTTTGCCTATCGAGTCCTGCAAAAGCATTAGCCCCTGTAGCAATGCTTCTGGACGCGGGGGGCATCCGGGTACATAGATATCGACAGGCAAAAACTTGTCAACCCCTTGGACAACGCTGTAAATATCGTACATCCCACCGGAATTGGCGCATGAACCCATCGATATCACCCAACGCGGTTCCAGCAACTGTTCGTAAAGTCGCTTGACGACCGGTGCCATTTTGCGGAACACAGTGCCAGAAATCACAATTAAATCGGCTTGCCGGGGCGAAGCCCGTATCACTTCAGAACCAAAACGGGCAATATCATGACGACTGGTGAATGCAGTCGCCATTTCCACATAGCAACAAGACAAGCCAAAATTAAAAGGCCACACGGAATTGGACTGCCCCCAGGCTACCATATCTTCCAGCTTGGCAAACAAGAAATTCCGGCGCAACGCTTCTTCATAACTCTGCTGTCCCGGTTTTGGGCTGGCATCATTCTCCGCTTTGGTCAGGGTCCAATTCATATTTTACCTATCGTTCTGCACGGGAAGTGACTGCCCGTTGCCGACGGGTTCGCCAGTCAAGGGCGCCGATCGCATTCAAATAAATCAGGGTTGCCACCAAAACACTGATAAAAATCAGGGCTTCGATAAAACCGGACCAACCCGATTCTTTCAATGCAACTGACCAAGCAAACAGGAAGACAGTTTCCATGTCGAAAATAACAAAGAAAATGGCGAGCAGGTAAAAATGCACGGAAAAGCGTAGGTGGACATCCCCGAATGGCACGACACCGGATTCAAAAGGCTCATCCGCTGCCGTTTTAGGACGGTGCCTTTGGCCCACTATATAGGCGCCACCAAGCATAACGGCGGTAATCGATAGGCAAGCCCCAAAATAAAAAATCAAAGGGAGCAAATCCTGGACGTGACTGACTGCGGCGTTCATTTTAAGTCCCTTGTCCCCTGTAAAGAGTTGAAAATAAAAAGTGCCTCCTAGATCGCTAGGGTTCTCACGAATACTAAATACTGACCTACTTAACATAGTAATCGTTCCAAATGCAATACGGATAAAAAAACTTTTATTTTAATAGGCAGAAATTTTTTACTTTTATCAAAAAGCCTGCTGTCTTATTTACTTATCTGATTACCAATAAGCTTCAGCCAATTTTAGCAACCGTCTGGGCATCGGCGGTGTTAAGACTGATGCATACACTAATCTTGGCACTAACGCCTCCAACTTAAAGCGTCGATTAAAACGATATTCAAATTCTGCCAAGTAACGCGGCAAATGTTTCGGACGAATCGCATGGTAGGTGCCCTGCATAGCGGTCTTGACATTGCCCAACACGGTATTGACCCAGCAAAACGCCAATATCCCCATACTTTTGTGGCCGCCCCCTGTCACTATGGCCTCATGGCCAATCCCTGCGTCTTCCAAGCCCTTAAACGCCCGTAAGCTGTCGGTGACCACATGGCTGTCCTTGTGGAGCTGTTGCCGGCCCCAGTTTTTGATCTCTTTTTTCCGGAAGCCTTTGACCCTGTGCATTTTCATCCAGACCGGTTGGCCCGCTTCCGTGGTCGCCACGGCCGCACCAAAAGTAGGCGCTTTAGGCGACAAACGGTGTCTTGTTTTCGCTGCCGCGCCCCGTTTGCCCCCTCCCCAATAAGCATCGTCCAGTTCAACCCGCCCTGGCAGGGGTCGGTTCCGTCCCCGTTCCAGCATGACTTGCATCAGCTTATGCTTGACGCTCCAGGCCGTGTTGTAGGGAGACACCCAATTGCCGGGACAAATTCAGGGCGGATATCCCGTCTTTGTTTTGTGTCAGCAAGTAACTGGCTAAAAACCACGTCGTCAATGGTAGCTTCGTTTGTTCGTAAATAGTGCCTGAAAACAGCGAGGTTTGGCGATGGCAACGATAGCATTGGAAACAATGGCGGGCCCGGATTTCACAATATTTGTCATGGCCACAGTCGGGGCATCGAAACCCCTTCGGCCAACGTGACCGGAAAACCATTTCCTGGCATTGCCCTCAGTGCCATACGCCTTCATGAAACCGGGCAAACTCATGCCTTTCTGGAATTGCACTTTGTTTTTGCCCAGTTCACGCCTCCTTTGATTTCAAAGACTTGTATTCTCATCTTCGACTTCAAAATTGGCTGCGGGTTCTACGTAATCAAATAAAATTTAGTTGCTGCGACATATTCGGCTGCTTTACCAGATTGCCCAATGTCTCCGGTGGCAAAAATAAGATCAGGTTTGCGTCCATTCTGCTCACGCATTCTTTATGATTGAGCGAACGAGCATACCTAATACCAAGTCTCTGTTGTAATGATCTCCGCCCTGAATATGGAAGTCGGATACATGTAGCCAGCAAAGTTTCATCAGGCGTCCTATTTCTCAACAATTGGTGTAGGATTAAGCCATCATTCAAGACTCCTAAACCTAAGTCGAAACACTTCAGATCCAACCTCTCGATTTATTATCCGTAAATATTAAACTTACTGACTACTAGTGTGCGTTCTCAATTACTTTAAGAGATGAGCTAAAGTTATTGTATTATTTGTTATTTTTTCACACGAAGCGCAATGGCAAGAACGGTATTGAGTGATACAAAATGGGAACGCATCAAGGATTTTCTGCCCGGCAAGGCGGGCGATTGCGGCGTGACGGCAAAGGACAAC
>PMDM01000255.1 GCA_003155565.1 Methylococcaceae bacterium
CGTATTCGCCGCTAGGCAATACGCCATAAACGGAGCGGACAGGGTTGGTTATTGCCCGTATTTTCCAAACCGATATTTTGGGTATGCTTATTTTGGTTCGGTGATATATTAGGCATGGCGGTTTGCTGCGCGAAACCGCCATACGCTCTATATTCCTTGTGCCTGCCCTTTGTGCTTTATATCCTTGGGTTTTGCGTTCTTAAGCAACCTCTTTCATGGCCTTTTGTGCGGCTTTTGCCAAAAAGCCCGACCGGGTTGCGCCGTGCGCCTTGGCGTAGCCGTCTATCTCGTCGAGCAGGCCTTTTGGCAGCGACACGTTGATCCGCACGGGCTTGGTTTCCAACCTGGAAACGGCCACATCAACCACCAGCCACACGCCGCCTTGGTAATCTGGCTCAACTGCCAGGCGTTCTAGCGGGGTGGGCAAGGGCAAGTCCACGCCTTGGCCTTCGCACCACAGTTCTACCGCCTCTTGCACCATGCGGGGCAAGTCCTGCCATTGGTCGGCGGCGGTGAAGCAACCGGGGAAATCGGGGATGGTGGCCCCGTGGGCATTGTTGTCGTCGCCCAAATGTATGTAAACTGGGTATAACATGGTTACCGCTCCTGCCAGTTCCAACCGGCTTGTTTGAATATGTTCCGCAGTGTCCCGACCGGGATGTCTTTACGCGGGTGGGGAATAACAACATGCCCTGGCTTGGCGGGGTGGGTGAATTTTTCATGGTCGCCTTTGCCCCCGGCTTTCTGCCAGCCGTCTTTTTGTAACCGCTTAATAAGCTCTTTGCTGTTCACGTGTGTAATTATACACAATTTTCTGGCAATAGGTTAGCCTAGCCATGTGGGCAAACGGCTTTATCGTTTGCCCACCATTTGCCAAACACAACGGTGGGCAAAAAAACCTACCCACCCCTACCAAACTCAGGACGAACGGTAATGGGATTATTTCTTCGTGCCCCTTCGTGTTCTCTGTGGTTAATCATTTTTTACTGATTTGGACTATTCTTTCACAGTCTCTTTTGGCTCAAAGCCACCACCACACGAATAAAACCTAATACCTAGCCCAGTTTTTTGTATAATCGGGCACCTTCCAGTTGTTATCAAGCCATGCACACACCTTTTGAAACCATAGGCATTCTAGGTAAACCAAGCGATCCCAGCATTGCCACCACGCTGGCTGTGCTTTACGGTTATTTAAAGCAACATTACGCCGTCATTATTGCCAGGGACAGCATTGGCTATATCGATGATAAGTCAGCCGTTTCCTGTGCGTCTGAGCAACTGGGCCAGCGTTGCGATCTTGTGATCGCAGTGGGTGGTGATGGCACTTTTTTGTCTGCTGTGCGGGTGACCGCCGACTATAATGTGCCGGTGATTGGCATCAATCTGGGACGGCTAGGATTTTTGGTGGACATATCGCCCAGCGAACTTCCCGACAAGCTGCATCGCATGTTGCAAGGTCATTATGTCGAGGAAAAACGCAGCCTTTTACAAGCTAAAGTCATTCGGGATAAACAGATTATTCATGAAGAAACCGCCGTAAACGAGGTGGCCATCCATCGTTGGGTAACGCCCAGCATGATCGAAATCGTCACCAAAATTGATAATGTTTTTTTAAATTCCCAGCGTTCCGATGGCCTTATCGTGTCAACGCCCACTGGCTCAACGGCTTATTCCCTGTCGGCTGGCGGCCCGATATTACACCCCTCTCTGAATGCCTTGGTGCTAGTGCCGCTTAATCCGCACACCTTGTCCAACCGCCCTATCGTGATTGATGATTCGGCTGAAATCGAGATCAGTTTTTGCCAGACCAAGCAAATCAATGCCTTAGTCACTTGTGATCACATTGAAATCCCTGACGTATTGATTAGTGATAAAATCCTGATTAAGAAATACCCTAAACCCATTCGCATCCTGCACCCGGAAGGCCATGATTTTTACCAGATTCTCAGGACTAAACTGAACTGGAGCGGTGGTTACCCCACACATTGAGATGTTAGTAAACCTTACTATTATTGACCTGGCGGTTGTCAAATCGCTAGACCTAGACCTTGCCAAAGGTATGTCCGTGCTTACGGGAGAAACCGGAGCCGGTAAATCCATTTTGCTCACGGCATTAGGTTTGGCCTTGGGCGACCGCGCAGATTCAGGCTACGTGCGACCCGATTGTAAACGTGCCGAGATTAACCTGGAATTTGATTTGACTGATGTTCCCCAAGCACAACTGTGGCTAAAAGACCATGATCTGGATGACGAACAGCACTGCCTGATCCGGCGTATCGTGTCGGACGATGGCCGCTCAAAAGCCACTATCAATAACCGTCCGGTTACCTTGCAAACCTTGCAGGAACTGAGCGAAAAGCTGGTGCAAATCCACGGTCAACATGCGCACCTGACGTTGTTGAACAACGATGAGCAACGCCGTTTGCTGGATGCTTTTGGTAAAAATCAGCCGTTATTGGACAAAGTAAACGATTGTTACCGGCAATGGCATAAGGCCAATAAAGAACTGGAAAACCTGAGCAAAGCCAGCACCGACCAACTGCAACGGGAAGAATTCTTGCGTTACCAGATTGAAGAATTGCAGCATCTTGATTTACAGAATTACAATTACACGGCTCTATCGGAAGAACACGACAAACTAGCTAATCTGGAGAACATACTCGCCATAGGCCAACGGCAGGTTGACAGCTTGTATGAGAACGACCAACTTTCGGTCAACCAGATGCTTAACCAAAGTGTCAGTGAAATCACCCAGATTGCCCGATATGCGCCGGAACTGAACAATATCAGTGCCATGCTTTCAGAAGCGCAAATCCAAACGGAAGAAGCCGCGCTGCAATTGCGGCGGTTTATCAAAGCGCAGGAAGCCGATCCAGGGCGCATGGCGATTCTGGAAAACCAGATCGGCGTAATCCAAAAACTTAGCCGTAAACATCATGTTTCTCCTGAAGAACTGCCCGAGCTGGCGGAAAATCTCGAACGTGAACTGCATGGGGTAACACACAGTGGCGAACGTATAGCCACACTTACCCTACAAACCCAAGAGTTACTTACGCAATATCATAAACTTGCCTTAGAACTCTCTTTGCAGCGCCGCCAACAGGGCACAAAACTCCAGCAACAAATATCGGCTATGGTTAAAGAATTAGGTATGCCGCAAGGAGAATTCCTGGTCGATTGTTCTGAAATGATAGACAGTACACCTAAGCTCAACGGCAAAGATAAGGTTGAATTTTTGGTCTGTGCCAATCCGGGCTTACCTGCCAAGCCTTTAGCTAAAGTGGCTTCAGGCGGTGAGCTGTCCCGGATCAGTCTGGCGATCCAAGTCACTACCTCCAGTGACAACACCACGCCTACCATGATTTTTGATGAAGTGGATTCTGGCATCGGTGGCGGCATTGCTGAGATTGTCGGACAAAAACTGCGTAGCTTGGGGTTAGGGCGGCAAGTGCTTTGCGTGACGCATTTGCCGCAAGTCGCCGCACAAGCCCATCACCATCTTTATGTGGAAAAAAATAATCAAACCGACATCACTTCGTCTACCGTCAGGCTACTTGATAATGAAGAACGTGTAGCAGAAATCGCACGGATGCTGGGCGGCGTTACGATTACCGAGAACACCCGCGCCCATGCACGGGAAATGTTAACTACAGGAAACAAAAACCAATGATCCGCTTTCCAGCCGAATGGGAAAAACAGTCTGCCGTATTAATCGCCTGGCCACATAGGTCTGGCGATTTCACTAATCGACTTGAAGCTGTCGAAGCAACTTACCTATTCATTGCCAAAACGATTGCTCAATATCAATCTTTGATTATCGTTTGCCGCGATGACAGCCATCAGCAGCATATCAAATCCTTGTTGATTAGTGATCACAACATTGACTACATACAAGCCGCTGTCAACGATATTTGGGTAAGGGACACCGTATTTCTGACCGTGGAAAACGATGGCCAGATACAATTGCTTAACTTTCGTTTTAATGGCTGGGGCAACAAATATGCGCATCATGAAGATGATGCGCTTAATCATAAATTGTTGACGCATAGCCCATTCAAAGGAGCCAGCCATAAGGATGTAGACTTTATCCTGGAAGGCGGCAGCATTGAAAGCGACGGGGTTGACACCCTTTTGACGACCCGGCAATGCCTGTTGAATCCCAACAGGAACAAAGGCTTTAGCCAATATGACATTGAGCAGCAATTATTGCAGCATTTGGGCGCTAAACGGGTGCTATGGCTAGATCAGGATAGCTTGGCAGGTGACGATACCGACGCACATATAGACACACTGGCACGTTTTTGCTCGGCAGCGACCATTGCCTACACCAGTTGCGAGGACAGTCATGACCGCCATTACCACAGCCTAAAACGCATGGAAGCCCAGCTAAAGGCGTTTCATACACAAGCCAAAGAACCTTATAGTCTGGTTGCCCTGCCCTTGCCAAAACCGATTTTTGACGAAGACGGCCAGCGTTTACCTGCCAATTACGCTAATTTCCTTATTATCAACCATGCGGTAATGGTTCCTGCTTATGATGACCCCATGGATAATGTTGCCGCAGAACGTCTCGAAGCCTGCTTCCCTGGGTGTAGAATTATCCTTACCCCTTGTCGACCATTAGTCCGTCAATATGGCAGCCTGCATTGCATGACCATGCAGTTCCCTCATGAATTATTTTCCAAGGACTGCTCCTGATTTGCAGGTTTCAACTTTTTAGGGGATTTTTGCAAGTCTGTAGGGTATATCGAGGAACGAGGCGCATTCTTCGATATTGATGCGCTTCACTACGTTCAGCATATCCTACGGACGACTGATATGACACAGTTTGCACATAGCATGATTAATGGAGTGCCTGATGATCATTGATATTAATTCCACACTATTTTACGATTTAGACGACCATACTAAATGGAAATTTTTAATACATTTTTCCACACGGTTTTACGAATATCCTTTTCAGGAAGGCAACTTATTGCTTTAAGATCACAGATTCAGGTAATTTTTAAAGCTGTCGAATCAAACCCAGTGTTTTATCACCATCTGTATTTACATCCTTGCCATTTGTCTTGACTCACGTTTAATCGTATATTACTGGGCTGTTTAAATAACCTGTCTTAACGAATGGATACAATCAGCATCCGTGGTGCCAGAACGCATAACCTGAAAAATATTGATATT
>PMDM01000059.1 GCA_003155565.1 Methylococcaceae bacterium
TGATTCCGCTCATGGTTCGACAGCCTCACCACGAACGGAATCAACCCAATACCGTTCGTCCTGAACCCTTCGATAAACTCAGGAGAGCTTTGTCAAAGGACTTATTCAGAGATTCTTTTATCAAAGAACTTGGATTTTTTGCTAAAAATACACTTTGAGGATTGGAAACTTTTCTTAATTTTGTGACAAAGTACCCAAAAATATTTCTCGGATCACCTTGCTTTTTTAATGAGAATTGTTATCATTAGCATAACACTTAGCTATTCAGGAAACATCCATGTACGTATGCGTGTGTAAGGCAGTAACGGATACCCAAATAAAGCAAGCCATTAACGAGGGCTTGAGTTCTCAACGTGAGCTATTCAAATGCCTGGGCGTTGGTGGAAGCTGCGGCAAATGCAATCCTCACGTAAAAGAACTGCTGCTCGACCATAACCGCAACCAAACCTTGATGCAAAATAACGCAAATCCCTCTATACTCGCAGCTTAATCAGCTAGCCGAGATAGACCGATGAAAGGTGACCCTAAAATTATAGAATTCCTTAATAAAGCCCTGACCAATGAACTGACGGCAGTCAATCAGTACTTTCTCCATGCCAGAATGTACAAGAATTGGGGCTTTAGCAAGCTTGATGAGAAGGAATACCACGAATCAATCGACGAGATGAAACATGCCGATCAGTTGATTGAACGCATCCTATTTCTTGAAGGCCTGCCCAATCTGCAAAACCTGGGCAAACTCATGATCGGTGAAAATCCAGAAGAAATGCTTCGTTGCGACTTAAAACTGGAACTCGAAGCCATCCCGCCACTTAAAGAAGCCATTGCTTATTGCGAGCAAATCAAAGACTACATTTCCAGGGAAGTTTTTCAACATATCCTTGAAAATGAGGAAGAACATGTTGATTGGCTAGAGACACAGTTTGAATTAATAGGTAAAATTGGCATACAAAATTACCTGCAATCGCAAATCTGAGTGCTTAAGGAATCTCTGAGTTAAGTTGATTCCGATCATGGTTCGACAAGCCCGCCATGAACGGAATCAACTAATTACCGTTCGTCCTGAGTCCTTCGACGGCACTCAGGAGAGCCTTGTCGAAGGACTGTGCAGAGATTCCAGCCCCGTTATCCACTGTTTTAGTTAGTTTTACCCGAGAATATGTCCAAAATCGTAGTCTGCGCCCTCTATAAATTTGTCAATTTGCCGGATTATCAACAAATACGGCAACCTCTGTTTGATATTATGGACAGCAACCAGGTCAGGGGAACGCTCCTGCTTGCCCGTGAAGGCATCAACGGCACAATTGCAGGTTCACGATTTGCAATTGACAAGACACTGAATTGGTTAAGATCAGATCCTCGCTTGGCAGAGATCGACTGCAAGGAATCTTACACCGACATCCCACCGTTTAACCGCACCAAGGTCAAGCTCAAAAATGAAATAGTTACGATGGGCGTTGAAGGCATCGACCCTAAGCGGGTGGTTGGCACTTACGTCGATCCTAAAGAGTGGAATACATTGATATCCGATCCTGATGTGTTACTCATTGATACGCGCAATGATTACGAATATAAAGTTGGCAGTTTTCAAAATGCCATCAACCCAAACACAGAAAGTTTCAGGGAATTTCCCCAGTATGTAAAAGACCATCTTGATCCTGAAAAGCACAAAAAAGTTGCCATGTTTTGCACAGGTGGCATACGCTGTGAAAAATCCACAGCTTACCTAAAAGAACAGGGATTTGATGAAGTCTACCATCTCAAAGGCGGCATCCTTAAGTATCTGGAAGAAGTGCCTGAACAAGAAACCTTGTGGCAAGGTGAATGCTTTGTTTTTGATGAGCGGGTAACGGTCAATCTCAAACTGGAAAAAGGCGGTTACGACCAGTGTAATGCTTGCCGTATGCCAATCACCGAGGCTGACAAAGCCAGCCCTGTTTTCGAAAAAGGTGTTAGTTGTCCGCATTGTTATGACAAAAAAACGCCGGAGCAGAAGCTTCGCTTCACTGAGCGGGAAAAACAGATGGAACTGGCTAAACTACGCGGCGAAACCCACATTGGTTTGGATGCAGCTAAGTCGTTGATTATTAAACGTGAAGCCAAAAAGCGCAGACAACAAATGACAGGACAACTAAATCTGGCATCACCGCCAACTACTACCTGCCAATCTTCTTGATAAAAGCAGTTATCGGTCAGAAAGCACCCTTATTTTCAGTATCCGACTGGGTTCAATGTGAGCCGACTAATTTCGATCAACATACGGGCAAAGTCGTATTGCTGGAAATATTTCAGGTCAATTGCCCCGGCTGTTTTCTCTACGCCCTGCCGCAAGCGATAGACTTGCACCAACGCTATTCAGACAAAGGCTTAACCGTACTTGGCATAGCCACGGCATTTGAAGATTTCGATAAAAATACCCTGGAAAATTTGCTCAAGCTCGTCAAACACGGTGAAGTCATCGGTGAGACTTTACACATCCTAGAACAACACAGCATATTGACGGAGGGACGCTTACCTTTTAGCATCCCTTTTGCTTTAGCGATGGATAAGCTGGTAAAGCGGGACAATGATGTAAGCGAAGATGAAATCAATACCTTTATTGAAGAACAACTACCCAATTTTGGGCAACAATCCAAAACTTACCAAAAGAATGTCTTGCAGCAGGTACGGGCTTACCTGCAAAAACTGGAATATCACGCCCAGACTTTTGAGCTGTTTAACCTGAAAGGAACACCCTCCCACATTTTAGTCGATAAAAAAGGCATACTCAGGGATTGCAGCTTTGGTACACATTCAGAACTGGAAAAACTAATTCAGGATTTGTTGCAGGAGTAAATTCTTCATTATTTCATGAGGCAATTTCTTTTTTTGAAATTGTGCAATTGGATTTGACGGGGAACTAGATCGTAATGGTAGCATCGGGCCGATTAGATGTGCAAATTCCCCAATCCTCATAAATGTAAAGATTTCACGCATATCGTAATCCGACTTACGGCTTTGGGGTTCAGAAAATGAACCTTGCGTTCACCTGCCATTTTTTCAATGTCAGCGACTTTAAGAAGCAGTTTACGAGTTTCCATGTTTCCTCGTCAGATTGTGGGGCATATTAGGCATCCTCTTACCTATGAAGAAGATCCGACAGCATAAACGCTGATGCTGCCAACTGGCTACGCCAATATCCGCCGTATTTTGGTAAGCAATCGTTAATGTCGGCGACTCGACGGTGATAGAACATATGTGCTCTAGCCGCTGGCAAAGCAGCTTGGTTTGGATAACTTCTACTTGGGACAAACGCGAGCCGGCGGAGGTCTATATGTTTTGAACTGTACGCCGTGGTTCTCAGGTAAAACCACTTCCGAAGCCCAAAAGACACAGTCGTCAGCATAAGGTTGCCGAGACACGGATTGGCAAATAGTGCAATGGCATAAAAAGTGTGTGCGTGGCCTTGTACGGAGATCAATCCTAGAGCTGCCGCAAGGCATGTGTAGGCTTGGTTTACGAGCGGATCAGATATCGTGCCGTCTCCATGATGCCTAACTACAACCCGTAAGGTTTTGAATCAATCTGAACACCCATAATTTCAAACTACATTTTCTCCCTAAACATGAAATACACGGCTAACAGCAAACATAAACCTGCCCATAGATAATCCAGCTTTAACGGCTCACGTAAGTAAAAAACTGAAAACGGCACAAAAATAGATAGGTTGATAACTTCCTGCATCACTTTCAATTGCCCTACACTCAGCACCGTATAACCTATGCGATTCGCAGGAACTTGTAGCAGGTATTCGAATAAAGCAATGCCCCAACTGACCAGCGCGGCAATAAACCAGGGCTTGCTGTGTAGCTCTTTTAAGTGCGCGTACCAAGCAAAGGTCATAAAAACATTGCTGCAAATAAGCAGACCGATACTGATTAAAATGGGGTGGTTCATGCGTTTTATTGAATATAGATGCCGAGATTTAATTAATTGCCTGGCATCTTAGTGAAGATAATGTAAGTGTATGCTACCGAAAACACGAACATAACAACGCTGAGAAAAAAAGTGGCGATGATCTGAGCCCGTATAAGTGATACGTTGCTTTCCAATCCTGCTCCTTTCGTTCCACGTTTGAAAATAAGCGTACGGGTCTTTAACCCTTTCAGCCCCAAAAAGAAACACACGAGACTAATACAAAAATAA
>PMDM01000263.1 GCA_003155565.1 Methylococcaceae bacterium
ATCAAAGTGTTCAACAAGATGCGGAATTCAGCACCGCCGTTATACCCGACGGTTTCGATGAACAAGGCTTCCTGACCGGAGCAAAAATCGCCTACAAAGCCTTGCAAAAAGCCTGGGATGAACGCGATCTTGCTGACATCAGGGGCTTAACCACAGACAAAGTATTCGCTGAAATACAAGATCAAATCAAAGCTTCCACCGAAGACAACCACACCGAAATCCTGAAATTGACTGCCGAATTGTTGGAAGTCAGGGAAATCGGCAATGAACAAGAAGCCGTCGTCCTCTTCGACACNNGCAAACCAAGTGGTTGCTGGATGGGATACAGCAGTTGGCGGAGTAGAAATAGCTGCTTTTGCTTATATATATTTTGAACAAGCGAGACGGAGTTTGAAACCCCGTCTCAAACGTTTTATTGGTCTTGTGCTTTTTGAACTAATCAAAACCTTACGGACGGGGCATGCTGCCCAGTCCGGCTTAATACCTTAATTTCGGCAGTAGTATTATCATCTACCATTTCAGGATCCCGATTTAAAGATATTACTTGCAACGAAAGCAATTAAACAAAAAGATACGAATTGGATGACAGCTATCATAGCGTGAAAGAATAAATGGAAGATAATCATGACAACCTCTTGTACCAGATAGGCACATAGTATTTAAGATAGAGCAATGAGAAATAACTCATTGACAACAGTAGAACGAATATAACTTTGATGATTTTCATAATAGTCTCCTATATAGAGGTTCACAGGTAACAGAGACGAAATATTTTGCAACTATGTTGTGTCTATTTCTTAGGCTATGTAACCGTTAAATGCGGAAACCTTAATGAAGGTTACATAGCAAAAATCCAAGAATCCTGTTCTCCCTCCGTAAATCAGGCAAGCCTAGGCTTTTAACCTTAACTTTGCCCGTATCTTGTCAATGGCAAGATACTGCTATTAAATCCCTAACTTTTTTACTACGTTGCATCCATGCTGCCTTACGGCTAATTCTTTAGATTTGAGCCTACTTTATCACCTGATTATCGGATAAGTATATACGTATAAATACCTAATATATCAAACTAAACAAGTACCTTTTGGGAGCTTGACTTCACCTGAATGCGTTGGAAATGGTACGCGATGCGTACCCTACGTGGCTAAATCCGTGGTTCATGGCAATTGCAGCGATTTGCGCATCTTCGGTGCTGATAAGCAAACCCATTCGGGCATTCGCTGAGGCACGAAGCGTATCAATCCCGAAAGGTGCACTTCTCTTCGTCCAGCATATCTACTTGGGCTGGTGTAAATCTCGGTTTATTACCTTTCATCCGCCAAACCATCCGTTTTTATTCATTACGACGCTGTACCGTACAGCTAACACTCCGAATTGGTGCATTTTAAGAAACCAACGCACAAAATCAATGCGCCATGTTCAATCGAGCTGGCATCCTTGCTGTTCAGAAAAAACACCATAACTCACTATAAGCATTGATAAATATAGGTATTATATTGAAAATACAAGATTGGCACGTTATGTGCTTAAATTAATATGAGCGTTCTGTAGTTGTTTTAAAGAAATTAATTACAGCGCTTGACTAAGCGTTACTCGCTTTTTTCAATCTCGACTTAATTAACATTGAGGTTAACATGATACAGACCCGTATAGCCGTCATAAAAAAGCCCGTTTCGGCGTTTTACCTTATCGCCGCTGTAATCCCACTAATGATTGCTGCCAATGCTTACAATGTAGAGGTAGCAAGTAGCCTGGATGGAACTTTTTCGGAATCCGGTGCAAATTTAACTAAAGTCTTTGTTTTGCCAGTTGTACCCCTCCTCGTGTAGATCGGATGTCGATTTGGTGCAAGGATGCACTTTTTTTTCAAGGGTTTATGGCAAGGTTTACCGCCTCACCTATTGAGAAATGGACAGAAACTCTCGAGTTACCCAAAGTTTTTTGATGTGCCAGTTGTACCCCTCCTCGTGTACCTGACCGGATGTCGATTTGATGCAAGGACGCATCTTTTTTAAAAAGTTTATTACCTAAGCAGCATCGAAATATCACAAATAGTCGTGATAAGATGAGTGACCCGTCTTGTTTTCAGTCTTACCGGGCTGACTTAGTTTGTACTGTTCGTCAAAATAGTAGCCGGAGAAAACCCTGCACAACAGCTAATGAACTTAAAACATCCATTGTGGTGGATGAACTTAGCCCTAGCAAATTATCAGGCAAATGCTGAATGTTTTATTAGTTGAAAGTAATATCAATAATACCTTGCTGGAAAACGCACTTAAAAATGATGGGTTTGATATTCTGAAAACCCAGTATAGCCCCCTATTTGTAACGCTCGCAAAGGAATCCAGGCCTGATGTTGTTATTTTTAATCTCGAAACCCCTTCTGAAAAGCTAATCTCCGACCTCCATACGCTAAACCTGAAATTACCGCTTCCGGTCATCATGTTTGCCAGCGATTGCAGCAGCGAAACGATAAATAAAGTCATTAAAGCCGAAGTCAGCGCTTTTATTGTGGACGAATTACCCTGCCAACGGCTCAACAGCATCATTCAGGTTGCCATGGCAAGGTTCAAACACAGTCAGGCACTAAAAGAGGCGCTGGAAGAGGCGCGTACCCAACTTGAAGACAGAAAGCAGATAGACCGCGCCAAAGCGATTTTGATCAAAACCCAGAATTTTTCCGAAGACGAAGCCTATCACAGGCTCAGAAAGCTGGCGATGGACAGAAATATTACCTTGGGTGAAATGTCCAGAAATGTCATTGCCATGGCCGAATTGCTTAAATAAAATACCAGACCCTTATGAAAACGTTTATTAAAGTCACTGAAATATGGATTCCTGACAAAGGGCGCACTCAATTGGAGTTTGGCTCCGGTTTGTATGGCGCGTTGACCGATTTTAAAAACGCCAGTGAGCAACAGCATTTTGCTTATGATGAAGGTTTGCCGGGTAAAGCCTGGGCTGCCGGTCATCCGATTGTGCTGACCCGGTTTGAGCATTCTTACTTTAAGCGCACGACAGCGGCACAGAAAGCAGGTTTGACCTGTGGGATAGCACTACCAATTTTTTCCGGCGATTTTCTGCTGGCCGTCGTGGTGTTTTTATGCGGAGATGATGAAGAACATGCCGGGGCTATTGAAGTCTGGTGCAATGATCCGGCTAACCGACAGTCACTGCAAGTCCTGGATGGCTATTACGGGACGCTGGAACATTTTGAAAACATCTCCAAACAAATCAATATGCCCAAAGGCCAGGGTATACCCGGCCTTGCCTGGGCGACGGGCATGCCGGTATTGATGGAAGACATTAGCAAAGTCAATGAATTTAGCCGCTCTGCCGATGCACAACAAGCCGGTATTACCACTGGCCTGGGTATTCCTATTGTCAACAGCGATGAACAAACGTATGTGATGACATTTCTGTCCGCCAAAGCCACCCCGATTGCCAAGCGCATCCAGATCTGGATTCCCGAAGGTAAGCAACTGGTTTGCCAACAAGGCTACAGCAAAAGCAGCAACGATCTGGCGGAAATCTTTGAAACCATTACTGTTAGTAAAGGTGTGGGGGCATTAGGCCGGGTCTGGCTGACCGGTATGCCCATCATTACCGGAAACCTGGAAGCCTCTGAGTACAAACCTGAACTGGATAGCTTGAGCAGTATGTTGGCTATTCCTGTGATCGAGCAAGGGCGGCTAAAGGCGATAGTTACTTTTTTGTTTTAAGGTAGTTTGCGTGTTCTCATCAAAAAAGCCACCTAAAATCATATGGAATAAACCAGTAAAAATTATCCAAAAAGACCAACTAAAATTAAGCGAAAAAAGCCATCGATAATTATCCGAAGCAGACACTCGCAACTTCATTTTTGGTTTGCTTATGAACTGGCAATTTCGACCCAAAAGCGACGGTCAACTTCACCCCGGTAATTTACCCATAGGAGACCTTGAAAAATTAATTTTATTTCCAACTTCAGATGCCAAGCTGGACTGAGATACCGAGACCTCGTGGTCGTTCTTTAGGTTATTTTTCGAGTCCTTAAAACAATCAAACTGACTCCAATGAGTCCAATGTGATATCAAACAATGCCGAGCGTAGAACTTTTAGCCGAACCCCTTCGAGGAAAATGATCGGCGAAGATCCTTCATCCAATATTATGACATCGCCCATAACCTCGCCATCCCTAACCTTCATTTTTCTGAGAATCACTCTGACGTAGGCGGTGTGGATCCTGATTTTTGGTAAGAGGACGTGCATTATTCCGACCGGGATGGCCATCACCGATTTATCGAGAAGTGCGGCGAGCGCCAGAAGTTGGAAGGCACCGTCGAGCCATTGCGTCAGCCGATCCCAATAATCCATGCCATACACGACCGTTAGACGGGCACTGTCGATAGAAGCCTCCAGCATGCCGTCGCCCATTACCCGCAATTGATGCAGAACTTGGAAAGTGGGGCCATGGAATAACAACCCGTCTCGATACAGACGGCCGGGATCGAGCGACCGCAGAGCCTTCGAGCCTTCATAAACAAAAGCTGTTGGCATATCTTGGTTACAATATTGGCACCGGAAGTGGACAACTGAAGACCTTCCTCGTAACCCTATGGTCGAATGCCGCTTCTCAAATTCCAATATCAAAGAAATCGGCTCATCTCGCAATACGACAGGCTGCAACATTTGGAAATCTTCAATGCATTGAATCCCTAAATCGGCACTAGGACTTAAGGCGAAGGCCATCGTGACGGCGGCGGCGGCAGGCAAATAACAGGTGCCATCGATCATATGGTCATCCAGCCAGAGGTCGCGCTTCCGGTCCAACACCCTTCTATAGCCACCTTCGATGACCCGTTCGCCGACTAAAGCTCGATCAGCTCGGTGATCGACCGTTGCGGCGGCAATAAGATGCATATCCGTGGGATCCGTATAGACTACCGCGTCATAGCGAGGGCAACGCAGATCAAAAGACAACAATTCTGCGGCTCTATCCGCACCCAGCAGCGATAACCCACGGCGACGTAACTGGTGAAGCACCGCAGGGTCGGCCGTCATGCCAATGCTATCCCAGGGTGGCCATTCGACAGCGACGGCACCAACATGGCCGAGCATCCGGTTATAGGATACGGAAAGTTGGTTGACGATCTCCCCGGAGCAGGCATAGACAGTCTGCCCGGCGTTACCCCATCGGCTTGCTACAGACCCGAAATTTAAGACGAGTCCGGCGGAAACGGTTTGTGCGGCATTCAGGATGTTGATGGTCGAGACTACTTTGGAATTAAGTTCCTCGTGCATTTCCTCCCTGGATTTATTGGCGAGAAGACGGCTTTTCTCAATCCCGACGGCATTGACCACAAAATCCACACGCCCGTGCTTGCTTTGGATATCCGCGAACAGCTTGCTTATCGCTTCCGGATCCTGTGCGTCGAGGACAGTATAATGGACATGAGGGGTAAGCTGTTCCAGTTCACCCAAAGCTTCAGCCACCACTTCCCTTGGGCTACGCCCGGCAAGGTAAAGATGGGGTTGTACGATGGCTGCAAGCCGCGTGAGCAAGGCATGAGAAATGCCTTTGGCGCCACCAAAAGCGACAATGACGGCATTATTAAAAACAGGTTTCTCGGCGGTTGTATCCACCAGAGGCTCAAGAACTGCCACTTGCCTGCGACCGTTTTCATAATGGATGTCAATAGGGGAAGTGTTTCCGCGCTCGGCGTCCGCTAGCCGTATCAACTCTTCTTGCGAAGGCAGGGTCAAGAAGTGCAGGTGTTTGAAACCAAGTTTCGGGCACTCCTGTTGCAAGGACTTAAAAAAACCCGATAAGCCTTGGCCGAATGGATGGCTGTCACCGCTCGTCGCAAGGGTCAGGTCGAAATCGTTTTCAGCCAACCAAGGCGAGAATGACTTGAAAAATTGGAATAAATCCAGAAGGCACTCGATACGTTCCATCGGATACCCAT
>PMDM01000237.1 GCA_003155565.1 Methylococcaceae bacterium
TTTCTCAGGATGCAATTCTTCAAGAATATTACAGATAGTCCTGACCACGGCGATATTTTCTTTCTCGTTATGTCCACCGATATTATAGGTTTCGCCGATCTTGCCTTTTTCCACGACGGTGAGTAGCGCCCTGGCGTGATCGTCTACAAACAGCCAATCCCTTATCTGCTTGCCATCCCCGTAAACCGGTAAAGGCTTACCTTCGAGGGCGTTAAGTATGACCAGCGGAATGAGTTTTTCTGGAAAATGATAAGGCCCGTAGTTGTNNAACTGGCTTTGGAAGCTGAATAAGGTGAGCTGGGTGCGTATGAGGTTTCTTCGGTGAACAAGCTGTTATCGTTCGGCAAGTCGCCGTATACCTCATCCGTAGAGATGTGATGGAAGCGGAATTGGGCTTTTTTGTCGTCCGCCAGAATCTGCCAATAGTTACGCGCAGCCTCAACTAGAATATAAGTTCCAACAATATTGGTTTCGATAAATGCCGCCGGGCCATCAATCGAACGGTCAACATGGGACTCAGCGGCTAGATGCATGATCGCGTCAGGCTGGTGCAGTTGCAGCACAGAATTAACCTTCACCGCATCACAAATATCAGCCTGTNNGATTGCCTGCATACGTCAATTTGTCGAGATTGATTACGCTATGTTCCGTGTTTTCTATGACATAGCGAATAAGCGCGGAGCCAATAAATCCAGCGCCACCGGTGATTAATATTTTCATGTTTTGATTTGTCTCGCTGACTGATTGAATTAATGGCAAGCAACTACTTGGATTTGATAAAGGCAAGAAAAATAAGCCATTAATCTAATTCTTGCATGCAAAGCCTTAACGCATTATCCCATGACGGTAGGGTTAAGCCAAACTGATGTTCCAGCCGATTGGTTGATAACCGGGAATTTGCGGGACGTTTTGCGGGTAGTGGATAATCAGTTGTCGGTATGGGATGAATTGCCTTGTTTTTTAGCGCCATCTTTCCTTGTTCACGGATAATTTCGACTATCTTCTGGGCAAAGCCATGCCAGGATGTATCGCCGGATGAGGTGAGGTGATAAACATTTGAGTTGAAGCTTCCACCCTGCCTTTCCAGCAGCGTTTGCCGCAGAATGTGCGCGGTCGTCTCGGCGATTAAACGCGCCCAAGTCGGAGAGCCAATCTGGTCGGCAACAATTTTGAGTTCTTCCCGTTCTGCCGCTAGGCGCAGTATGGTTTTCAAAAAATTATTGCCCCGATTGGCATACACCCAGGATGTCCGCAGTATCAGGTAATCACCTGCTACAGACTGTATGGTTTGTTCACCTGCTAATTTGCTTTGTCCGTAAACATTGATGGGATTTGTACTATCTTCTTCAGTATACAGGGCGTTTTTGGTGCCATCGAAAACATAATCGGTAGAATAATGCACCAGCAATGCGCCTATCTTTTTGGCTTCCTCAGCCAAAACGCCTGGCGCTTCGGCATTAATCAAAAATGCCAGATCCCTTTCTGTTTCCGCTTTGTCCACCGCCGTATAGGCAGCCGGATTGACGATGACATCTGGCTGGTGTTGCTGAATGATGGCCCGTAGCGCCTTTAGATCGGCAAGGTCGGCTTGGCTACGATCAACCGCTACCACTTCGCCAACTGGCATTAAAGTCCTAGCTAATTCCCATCCAACCTGACCAGTTGCACCTGTGAGCAGTATTTTCATGCAAATACCTCGGCCTCATTAAGCAATGAAGCCACTTTATCCTTATTGGACAGTGTTGGCTCGCCCACAATAGGCCATTGAATGCCGATGGCAGGATCATTCCATAGTATGCTGCGCTCGAATTCAGGCGCATAGTAATTCGTTGTTTTGTATAGAAATTCAGCAGATTCACTCGTAACGAGAAAACCATGTGCAAAACCTTCCGGCACCCACATCTGACGATTGTTCTCGGCTGAGAGTATCACGCCTACCCACTGACCAAATGTCGGCGAATGTTGTCGAATATCGACCGCCACATCAAAAACTTCGCCAGCAACCACGCGTACTAGCTTACCTTGCGGCTGCTGGATTTGATAATGCAAGCCCCGCAACACACCTTTAGCGGATTTCGAATGGTTATCCTGGACGAAATTTGCCGTTACGCCAGTCTGTTCGGCAAAGCTTCGGGCATTAAAGCTCTCATAAAAAAATCCCCGTTCGTCACCAAAAACCTTGGGTTCTATGATTAGCACATCAGGGATAGCGGTAGTTTGTATTGGCATAATGGATTTTGAATATCTGTTTAACTTATTGATTTTAATTTGGAGTAAATATAACCGAATTATTGCTTACTGTACCTTACCAATTGAATATCTTGAAGCTGTCTAGGTGATTGTGTTATTGGTCAACACAATCGCAGATGCTTTTAGCATCAACTTCATGATGATTTTTAAGCTAAAAAACCATCAGATTAATCAATTTTTTTGTAAATGATTCCTTGAACCCAATGAAATGTTTCTTACTCTATACTTGCGGCATTAGCCTATCATGCTTGCGCTGTTTTTCGAATCGTTTAAGAAGGATTGATGCAAAACACTACCTCTTCTAATCAGCAAATTTTCAGCGGATTTTCCGTCCGGGACACCGAACAGATTGAACGAGCTTTAGCAATAATAGCTCAAATACCGGAAGCTACACCGTATCAACGGCCAAAAGGGTTGGATGTTGCAGTCATTTTAATGGATTTTAAAGTGGATGTGGACACTATACTTGCTGCACTATTGAGCGATCCCCGTCTGGAGGAATTGAAGCCCAAACCCGAAATTGCCAAACTATTCGGCAAGACTGTTGCAGCTCTGGTTAAGGATATTAACTGGCTGAATAAATTGACGGTTTATTCCACCGACATGGCCGATCAGCCCAACCAGGCCGAAACATTACGCCGGATGCTGCTATCCATGACGCAGGATATGCGAGCTGTGCTAATCAAGCTGGCTTACCGGATCAAGCGTCTGCGTATCTTGCCCAAAGAAGCCTATGAAGTCCGCCACTTCATCGCTCAGGAAACCCTGGACATTTATGCGCCAATTGCCAATCGTCTGGGTATACACCAGTTCAAATGGGAACTGGAAGACATGGCGTTTCGCTATCTGGAACCCAAAACATATCTCAAGATTGCCAAATCCTTGGCTGCCAAGCGCGACCAGCGGAAAGCGTGTATCGATCATTTTATTGTCCTGCTGCAACAACTCCTTAGCAATGAAGCGATTAGCGCCGAGATTTATGGCCGCCCCAAGCATATCTACAGCATCTGGAAAAAAATGCAGCGCAAACAATTGGATATCGACGAATTGTACGATTTGCTGGCGGTGCGGGTTATAGTCGATAATTTGACCAACTGCTATGCCGCCCTGGGCATCGTGCATAGCGCGTGGCAAACCATACCCAAGGAATTTGACGATTACATCGCCAATCCCAAAGAAAACGGCTATCAATCCCTGCATACTGTGATTCTCGATCCCCAAGGCAGCCGTATAGAAGTGCAAATCCGTACAAGAGAAATGCACGAATTCGCTGAATTGGGTGTTGCCGCGCACTGGTCTTACAAGGAAGGCGGCAAACATAATGTCGCAATGGACAAAAGCATTGCTTCCCTGCGTAAGTTGCTTGCAGAAAAGGACAGCGATGAAAGTTTGTCCGATGACTTTCATAGCGAGCTATTCCGCGACCGGATTTATGTCCTAACCCCGAACGGGAAACTAATTGATCTCGTCAAGGGCGCAACGCCACTGGATTTTGCTTATGCCATCCATACCGAAATCGGCCATAGCTGCCGTGGTGCGAAGGTGAATGGCCGTATTTGCCCGTTGACGTACACACTCAAATCCGGCGAACAAATTGAAATCCTGACCACAAAAGACATCCGAACCAATCGCAACTGGATTGATCCCAATTTGGGTTATTTGAAATCATCTCATGCGATCAGCAAGGTTAAAAGCTGGTTTAAGCATCAACAAAAAGACCAGAATATTGTGACGGGCAAGGCTATTTTAGATAAAGAAATACAGCACTTGGGCTTAAAAGGAGTTCATCTCAAAGAACTAACCCAACATTTCAAGCTGGCAGATACCGATACTTTACTCGAAGCAATAGGCCGCAACGACATCAACAGCCGACAACTGGCGACATTTTTTAAAATACCGGAACTGGAACCCCAGCATCCTGTACCCGTCAAGAAAAAGCCTGAATCCAAATCCGTTGTTACCGTGGAAGGCATCGACAATGTGCTGACCACGTTGGCTCATTGCTGCACTCCCGTTCAGGGCGAGGACATCATCGGGTACATTTCGCATTATCGGGGCATCACCGTACATCGCAAAGATTGCGGC
>PMDM01000020.1 GCA_003155565.1 Methylococcaceae bacterium
CTGGAAGAACATGAAACCCGCCTTGAGACGCTAAGGCAAGCACTTAAGGAAGGTGAGGATAGCGGCAGGGCGGATTATTCTTTATCAGCCATCATTGAGGAACTCGACAGCGAAAACGCACATTGATGCCTAGCTTTTTCCTCACTAAAAAAGCTAAAGACGACTTGAAAGCGATTGGTCGTTATACCCAAGACACATGGGGTCATGAACAAAGAAACCGTTACTTGGCTTTATTTAGATGCAGCATTTAGTGATTTGACTGTGCATCCCTTGATGGGTAGAGATTGCAGCGATATTCGCCCAGGCTACCGAAAATATGGAATCGGAAAACATCTCGTATTCTACCGTCAGATTGAAAGCGAAGAAATCGAGATTGTTCGTATCCTCCATGAACGCATGGATGTCGGACAACACCTTTGAGATCTTAGGCGTATCAAAANNGCTAGTTAAATATCATCAGTTTCAACACCCACAAGCTCCTAGATTCACACAATGTTCATCTTAAAAAAAGATAATGGCTTGATTAAAACATGAATAAGTCAGTCCTTATTCATTTCATTATTTAATCTGGAAATCCTCATGAAACGATTGCCGCTGTTGGTAGCCATTATCCTATTAGCCATAAACATGGATAGCGCATTTGCCGCCCGTCCCATTAAGCACCATAAAAATCCGGTACAAAACAGCGAAAACAAAGCCATGCAATGTGTCGCTTTTAGCCCTTATGTGGGCGATATTAACCCGGATTATGGCGCACAACCTTCCCATGAATTGATCGACACGCTGTTGGATAAGCTGGTGAAAGAAACCCGTTTTCGCTGTATTATGACGTATGGCGTGATGAATGGTTTGGAATACACGTTTACGGCGGCGGAAGCCCGAAAACTGAAGGTGATTGCGATTATCTGGCTGGATAAGGACATCGCGGTAAATGACCAATCCATCGCCAGCGGCATTCAAGTAGCAAAAGCTTTTCCCAAAACGATTGTCAAGCTGAGTTGCGGTTCTGAAGTCAGGACACGGCATGGCAATGTTTTCGACGGGGAGATTGTTAAATGTATTGATGGCCTGCGTAAAGCGGGGGTGAAGCAGCCTATAACCACCATTGATACCTGGTGGGAATGGTGTAACCGGGCTACGCCTTGCCAGAAAACTGGCTTTGAAGCAAAAGTGGATTGGCTGGGCATCAATATTTTTCCGTGGTGGGAAAATAAACATGCCGGCGTACATTCCTGTACCACGGCGGAACACGCGGCTGATTTCCACATTGCCAGGCTTGAAGAGGTCAGCCGTACGTATCCTGGTAAAGAATTGACCCTTACGGAATTTGGCTGGCCTAGCGGACCTGAAGGCGGTACGGAAACCAATAGCCATACCGGCCAGAAATGCGGTATAGCCAGCCCTAAAAATCAGGTGAAAGTCATTAAATCGACCTTGCAAAAACTGGCTAAAAAGAACTGGGGAGGCAATGTATTCGAAGCCTTTTCGGAAAACTGGAAGCCCAGTGATGAGGGGAATTTTGGTAGTTACTGGGGAATCTGTCAGGGTGTGCCACCTTATACTTGCGTGAAAGATTTTAAATAAAGCCGCGCCTGCCTGTGTTTCTGTAAAGGTGTCTCTGAATAAGTCCTTCGACAGGCTTCCTTCGACAGGCTCAGGACGAACGGCAATACCAATCCCAATAAGTTCTCATTGTTACTTTCTCCAAAGGGAGACGGCCAGGATGAGGGGATTCATATAACANNGTTCGTGGTTGGCCCTTCGATAAACTCAGGTGAACCTTGTCGAACCGTGACCGGAATCAACTTGTTCAGAAATTCATCAAAATAATAGCTATAAAAAAACAAGTACTCCTCACGTTTTAAGCAGAATTTCGACTATAGTTAGCGTTTTTATATCGGCAACCATTGTCGGTCGGCGCTATTAATTTTTAACCCCTAATTTATTTGAGAACCCCGGTAAATGAAGATTGCGAAACGTATTCTACTCATATTGACTGCAACGGGGCTGATGCTGGTTTCGCACACAGCCATGTCCCGCCATGCGGCGCTGTTGATTGATGCTGATAGTGGCAATGTGTTGTATGAGATGGAAGCCAACCAGTCTTGGTATCCGGCTTCTCTCACAAAGTTGATGACGCTCTACATGACGTTTTCCGCACTGGAATCGGGGCGGCTGCACTTAAGCGACCCGATGAATGTTTCTAGTCACGCCTCACGCCAGCCTACCAGTAAGCTGGGATTAAGAACTTGGGATTCCATCTCCGTTGAAGATGCCATTCTCGCAATCGTTACCCGTTCGGCCAATGATGCCGCCGTTGTGCTGGCAGAAAGGATAGCTGGCAGCGAGCAGGAGTTTGCCATACAAATGACATCAACTGCCCATGGTTTGGGCATGTATGGCAGCCACTTCATGAATGCGACCGGATTGCCGCACGACTGGCAGACTACAACCGCGCATGATATGGCGTTACTGGCCTGGAAAATTACCCGCAACTTTCCTCAGTATTATCCTTACTTTGCCGCCGACAGCCTTTATTTTA
>PMDM01000399.1 GCA_003155565.1 Methylococcaceae bacterium
AGCTTTGACCAGATGTCTAGCGAGCCACCATTTTGTATGCCGATCTCAAGCAAGCGTATTGGCTTGTTGCGGTAGTCATCAAACAGGCGGTCGTATTCGGTCAGATACAAAGACCACTTGTCGGAGACCTTGCCAGTGTGCTCAGCGTACAATTGATGCAGTGATTTAAGTGTTTTTCTACTCATTAATTATTCCTAGCTCCACCCTCTCAAATGGAATACCCATCAGTCCGTATCGAACTTTACTAGAGGACACATTGATGATGAGTGCGTCGTGCATCCAGTGATGCTGTACATGGTCGTAAAGATCACCATCGGCGACAGACGCCATTACTGCATATTGCCCATTGGGAAGCATGGGCAACCTGAATTCGAAGACACCTTCGAATGTCATGTCCGCCTCAATCGGTGTTGAGGCAAGATTGGTAAAAGGCAGGGTATTTTCGCCGAACAAATCCTGCCCCAGACGGTCGCGCACTAGGAAGCCAAGAATCGGGTTTTGCAACGGCTCATGGGCTTTTGCGCGCACGGTCATGCGTACGCGCTCGCCGCCTTCAAATACGCCTTCCTGCCCAGGCGATAGCAGCGTAAGAGCGACGGAAACGATTTCAGCATTGCCGGTTTTCCAGCCCTTGGCCGTATCCATGTTGTCGCGTACCGAGGCAACAGCGCCATAGTCGATTGCCGGTGATGTATCCATTTCGGAAGCTGTTTTTTCGGCACATGATTCATCGCCGATAGCAGCTGGTTCCATCGAAGTCAGCTTTGCTTCTTCGCCGTAAATCTCCTGTAGCGTGTACTGCAAATAGGCTTCCGAAACGCTCTTTGCCGTACCGACGCGTTCAACTTTGCCATTCTTGAGCCAGATGCCGGATTTGCAGAGGTTCTGCACCGAAGCGGTGTCGTGACTGACAAAGAGCAGTGTGCCATTTCCCTGGAAGTTACGGATAAAGCGCATGCATTTCTGCTGAAACACTGCATCGCCGACTGCCAGCGCTTCATCAATAACCAATATATCCGCATCTACATGCGCAATTACAGCAAACGCAACTCGAACCACCATTCCACTGGAATAGGTCTTTACCGGTTGTTCAATAAAATCGCCAACATCTGCAAAAGCCACAATGTCATCAAAACGCGCGTCGATTTCTTTGTTGCTCAAGCCTAGCACTGAAGCATTCATATAGATATTTTCACGACCAGTGAATTCTGGGTTAAATCCAGAACCTAACTCCAGCAAGGCGGCGATGCGGCCATTGGTTTGTATGCTGCCACTTGTCGGGTTAAGTGTGCCACAGATCATTTGCAGCAAGGTGGATTTGCCGCTGCCATTGCGGCCAATAATGCCGACTGTTTCACCTTTTTTGACTTCAAAAGAAACATCTTTGAGCGCCCAAAACCCGCGAAAATATTGCTTGGGTTTCCGCCCTAACAAACGTTGCAGGCGAGGCAATACAAACTGTTTAAGCCTGTCATTGGGCTTGTCGTAGATTTGGTAGCATTTGCTGAGGTTAGTGACGCGGATGGCGATAGTCATTCTGGTTTCTCGCTCCGAACGAAGTCATTTTTGTCCGCACCTTCCTCGAAAAACTCCAGTTTAGATGATGCGAAGAAGCGGGGGTAATGCCCGCTTATTCCATTTGCATGTGTATGGTTGACGATGCGGTTTTTACTCATTTACTTTTCTTCTTAAGAAAACTCTGATTAAGTCCTTCGACAAGCTCAGGACGAACGGTAAGTGGTTGATTCCGTTCGTGGTGAGCCTGTCGAACCATGAGCGGAATCAANNAACTTGTTCAGAGATTCCTTAATTACGTGTTTAAATTTCAAGACCGCGAAGTTCAGCTCGATAGATGTTTCGGTATCGCTTGTTTGCAAGTCGTCGTCGAAGATTTCGGCGATTAACTCGCCACTTTTTTGCATGAGCAGTTTTTGGCTGGATTTATCTTGAGCCGTTGATAGCTCTTTAATGTTTCTTGACAATCCTCTGATTTTTGAGAAGGTCTCAACTATTGAGATGGTCGCTTGGGTTGCTTGTGGACTTTTGAGTATTGTGGCAAGCATATACAAGCCTTTTTCCGTAAATGCGCTTGGGAGCTTTACTTTGCCCCCTTTGGTTGAAGTCGAAAATTTCGACTTCAATGAATCCCACTCGCTTTTATCAAGCGTTATAATATATCCATTAGGAAACTTATCAGGGTTGTTTTTTACCGCCTCATTGATTCTTTTGGTCTCAACCCCATAGATTTGGGCTACATCAGCATCAAGCAAAACTTGTTCGCTCCTTATTTCGATGATCAGTTCTTTTAAGTTTTCAAATATCACCATATCCGTCATGTTATACCATCCTCGCATTGGGATTTAGAAGCATAAAGGAAGTAAACGCAACGCTGTATCGCTTCTAAAAGTTCTGCAAGATGCAATTTTTCTGAGTTGAGGATGGATTGGTCCATTCACATCTCCAATTGGGCCGAACGAAATCGGGCGATGTTTTGAAAGGGCGTCGCCACTGCACCACGGGATTTCGAAACGATATCAACGGGTAAGCCAAGTTGTGATTCTAATTCCATTTTGATTTGCGCACGATGTATTAGCGATAACGGGGTATCGGTTTCGATGAGCAAGTCTATATCTCCACCTTTTGCTTGGTCGTTGAGCCTGGAGCCAAATAAATACACCGCCGCTCCTGTTCCGGCCAAACGGGAAACTGTTTGGGTGATTGTGTGTGTTTGTTGTTTTGTCAGGCGCACTTCGTTACTCCAAACAGGATATGCATGTGTCTTATTCCGTGTCTTTGCTGAGTTGTACGCAAACCCGCTCGAAAAGTGCGGCATAACCGGGAAGCCGTGCAAGGATAACATTAAAAGTTTCCGCATTGTAAACATGGCTGAGTCGGTTTCTATCCTCCACGGCATCAAGTAGCAGCAGGTAGTCGTCTTCTGTTGTATAACTTCCGAGGTAGTATGTTTTGATGACCTTTTTGGGGGATGCCTCATCCAAACCCTCTTTTTCCTTGAGGAAGACTTTGATCGCCTTCCAGCACAATTCGGTGGTGTATTCGAACTTTTGTGCGCGTCCGTTTAATATGCCATCCACAAGCCGTTCGTCCCCTAGTTTTTTACCGAGCTCCACCAAATCCAGGCGTGCGAGGTACGCAAAACTTGTTGTCGCTTCCTGAAAGGCTTTTATTCTCATATCCATGGTGTCGCTTCTTTTCTTACGCACTCGGCAAAACGTCCCTTGAGTTGTGGGGTTGTGACGATATCCACTTTGAAGGGCGCAAAAGACTCGTCAAGCTGATCGGAGATTTCTGCAATGACTTTACGAGGAATATCGGCATCAATCCATAAGTCGTAGTCCGAGTTCCAGCGGTTATCATGGCGGGCACGCGAGCCATAAAGATATACCCTAACCTGCGGTGGGATACGCTCTTTAAGCAGGTGGCGAATATAAGCTTCAGATTGATCGATAAGTTCTTGTCGGGTCATGGTAATTACAATTCTATTCGTATTTGCCGATTGTCATTCTAGCTAAAACCTTGACTAAGCCTCGTCATGACCGGTTTTTGAGGTTCGGGCAGGACGTTTGCTTTAGCCAGTCAGTCGGGGTGCCGTAACCGTAAATCTCGTGGCACTTGCTGAGATGGGTAATGCGGATGGCGGTTTCAGTCATGCCTGTTTTCTGTTTTCTTGGCAGAGTTTTTGGGCTACAGTCTCGAGCATTGGAGCAAGTGCTAATGCTCGCAATATGCTTTGCCGCAATAGTTCCACATCTTCAGTGTATTCGTGTACCAAGCTGTTGCGAAGGTTGCGTGCTTCAATCCAGTCGGCAACNNGCCTGTTGATGTTTGAACCGTTCGTGCTGAGTGAGTCGAAGCACATAAGCCTTTCGACAGGCTCAAGGCGAACGGAAGTTAAGTCTTCATAAGGCCGAATCAATAGGTAGACGGGAAGGAGTTTGTCACCCAGTGTGTCTTGCAGACGACAAAAGCGACTAACAAAGGCATCAAGCCGTTCAGTCAGGTCGGCGTTTTGCTCAAGCGCATCCAACCAGCAAAACTGTGGGTCAACCTGCTTTAACCCTTCCGCAGTGTAGGTGAGGTAATGGCACTCCTTAATTACAACGCGCCGGAGGTGATCCAATCTTGCGGCAAGTTCAGTATTGGAATATTCATTCGTCATAACCGCACACCTTTGGAAAGTGCTTGTTGATGTATCTGTTTAAGGGTTGTTGATGGGTCAATTACTAAAACATCGAATTTCTGAAGGCCTAACTTCATTTGGAGCAGGGCGTTATAGCGCGAGGCCAACGCTGCTTTATCAGCGGTTGGGGATTCGAGCTTTATGAGCAGATCCACATCGCCCCCCTTGGCAGCGTCATCCAATCTGGAGCCAAACAGCCACACCGAAGCACCCGCTCCAAATACTTTTACGGCAGTTTCTGTGATCGTTGTTTGATAATTAGGCGGTATGCGCATAATTATCACCCTCTAAAATTAACAGTTTGGGTATGGCGAATGGCATGAGCCTGACATACGGAGTGCCGTAGATTTGATAGCGTTTGCTGAGATTAGTGACGCAGATAGCAATATTGGTAGTCGTTCCAGTTGTTCTGGCGGGCATTTCTTCCTCCCCGGTTAAATTGAGGCATCTCTCCATGGAATACCCAAGGTAACTTGCTGCGCGTTGTAGGCTAATCAGCTCTTCTTGAAGCAACTCAATTTTTTCTCGTGTCATAACTGTACTCCTGTCTGTATGACCATTCTGGGGAAGGGGCGGGTGGTATCGGGATAAATGGCAATGTCAATATCACCGCCTTTGGCGGTGTCGTCCACGCGCGACCCAAAATGGTAAATCATCGCATCGGCATCGACCTGGTGAATAGTGTTGCCGATGGCTAATTGTTCTTCATTGGTTAAACGCATGTATTTCTCTACTGCCCTTTGGGTTGGTAGTTATGACTAAATTTATTTAGGTTGCTGACGCTAATAGTGCTATTTGTCATTTTCTGAGAAATGGGATTAGAGGACATCAGCAAACCCTTTTCTGGTTTTTTGGAACCAGAAATAACCTAGCCAAGCGATTACAATGGCTACAAGTGTGTAAACACCTAGTCCGATCCAATTCGGCAAATGCCCCCAGATCAGTACTTCTCGCGCTTGTTCGATGATGAAGGTAAGTGGATTAGCCATGATGAACGGACGAACCTTTTCTGGCAACGCGGTTACTGGGTAGAAAACTGGGGAAAGGAACATTAGCACGGTGGTAACCAAGCCGATTGTTTGCCCGACATCCCTAATAAATACTCCTAGGGATGCTAATATCCAAGATAAGCCAAGCGTTAGAACAACCAGCGGAAGCAATACCAGCGGAATGAAAGTCACCGTCCAGTGCAAGTAACTGTTAAAAAATGCAAAGGCGGTTAACAATACAGTAAGGCTGATAAGGCTGTGGAATAACGCTGCCCCCATTGCAACAACTGGCAAGATTTCAATTGGGAATATAACTTTTTTGACGTAATTGACATTAGATAGAATCAATCCAGGAGCGCGATTGATGACCTCGCTAAACAAGCCAAGCACGATCATGCCAACAAACAGCACCAAGGCAAATTGCGTTTTGCTTTCGTCACCACCAACGCCAGCCCAGCGTGCTTTAAAAACCTCAGAAAAGACAAAGGTGTACACCATCAGCATGAATATTGGGTTGAAAAACGACCACGCCAAACCCATGGCGGAACCTTTATAGCGGCCTACCACCTCACGTTTAATCATTTGTACGATGAGCTGGCGGTTGCGCCAGAGGCTTTTCCCTAATGCCAAAAGGGATGTGGGTTGGGCAGCGTGGGGGTTTATCGGTGTTGAGAAATTAGTCATGCAAAGTGTTCAATTTTTGCCGATTGATTCATTAATTCTCTTTGCGGACAAAGAATTTGTTTGCTTGCTTTCATTTGTTTAGTGTTGTTTTTCCATCGTAATCACCACATTGTACTTTGGTGATGCTTAAAGTCTCATTAGCATTATAAACCAAACGATGGCGATGTGTTTTAGGGATAGTATGAAGATTGATTTTCTTGTAATTTATAATCCTCTCTCCTTCTAGGCACAGGCATCTACACAACGCGTCGTCTCGGCAGGGATTGCCGAGATCCAGAAGCCATGGAGGGGGCAATGTTAAATCTTGGCATCCGTTTTATGGATGTATGGAAGACGCTTTGAACTGTTTTTCACATCCTTGTGTTCTGGATTCCGGCAATCCCT
>PMDM01000294.1 GCA_003155565.1 Methylococcaceae bacterium
TGCCAAGCTGATTTTTTTCTCCGCACTTTTGAAATCAGCCTCAATTCCGCTCGAGGTAGCATCTACTTTGTTTTTAAGTTCGTTATACGTTTCAATCTTGGAGGTAATCGTCTGCAAATCGCGACTGTACTGAATGTTCTCCCTGGTAGCCTGTTGGATAAGACTATGCTTACCAGAAACCGTTTTCTCAGCCTGGGTCAGTGCATTTTGAATGTGTATTGCTTCTTGCTGTCTGCGCTCGTTTACCAGATTTTCAATGGCGGCAATAACCGGACTCAGCGCGTCTTTCTGGATATTCAACAATTGCAGCTCAGTTTTGAGCAATTCGACCCGGACGAGGTTGCTATTTGCTTCAACGGTCAACATTTTTAGCTCAGCGTTACTCGCATCAATCAGGGTGTTTAGCTGTATTTGCCGGGCTTCGGATTCCAGCTTTTTTGATGCCGTACTCGATGGCAGAACCTCCAGTTTTGTTTGCGCCGTCTCAAGCGCCTGTTTGGCAGCTATCGTTTCCTGGCGAATCAACTGGGGCCGGTCATTTTGAAAAATCAGCTCTTTGTCGAATTTCTTTATTTGTTCATCAAGGGCGCTGAATTTTTCTTTTTCAAAAATCAACCGTTGTTCCAGCTCTTCGCCTGAAATTTTGGTGAAGTCCTCAGCCCTTTGCTTAGTGAGTTTTTGCTGCGCTTGTTCAATTTCCCGTTGCAGTTTCTTGGTTTTCTCTGGGGCTTGCTTGATTGCTCCCTCAAACTCAACAGTTTTTGCAGTATATGATTCTAAGTTGGTCAAATTATCTTGGGCAGATTGGTATAAAGCCAACAATTGAGCTTTAATGGCTACTTCGATTTCTTTCTTAGCATCTAAAGCTTCAATTTTGGCCTTGATGATGTTTTGGGTAATTTCAGGGCCTGTATTTTCTGAAGCACTTCTCGCCGTAACTTTTTCGGCCTGGGCAATACCCAGCCCCGCTGCAAACAACATCAATACGCAGAGGCGTTTAAACATATCCAGGTGTGTATTACTCATTGAAAAAATTGATACGTTAACAAACTTCATAGGTTTTAATCGTCTTTGTGGTTAATACCATTGGTGTAATTATCCAGAATAATAGCCCATGCTTCATCAGCAGATTCAGCGTACTGAACGAGTTCGCGGTCACATTGTGAGATAGCGCCTTCCTCAACCAGTGCATCAAAATTGATGATCCTGTCCCAATAGTTCCGCCCAAACAAGATAACTGGAACTCGCCTCACCTTGCGGGTTTGGATCAACGTGAGGGTTTCAAAAAGCTCATCTAAAGTCCCAAAACCACCAGGAAAAGCAACCAGGGCAATTGCCCGCATCAAAAAGTGCATTTTACGGATGGCGAAATAATGAAACTGAAAACAAAGTTCCGGTGTGATGTAAGGGTTGGGCTTCTGCTCACCGGGCAACACAATATTCAGGCCTATGCTTTTGCCACCGACATCTGCCGCGCCTCGGTTGGCAGCTTCCATTATTCCTGGCCCACCGCCAGTCACCACCACGACTAACTGCTCCAGCTTTCTTGCCTCCACGGTAATCAACTTGCCTAAACGGCGGGCTTCTTCGTAGTACTGGCTTTTTTTCANNTGCCGGACTGCGGCCACTTTTTGTTTGAGCTTTTCGTCATCGGGCTGCTCACTCAGCGCCTGTTCCGCATACGACAAGGCTTGTTGTGCAGCCTGATAATCAGGGATACGGGCGCTACCAAAAATAACGACGGTCGCTTGAATATTGTGTTCTGTCTGCGTTAACTCCGGCTTAAGCAATTCAAGTTGTAGCCGCACTGGCCGCAGCTCATCACGCATCATGAAATCAGCATCATCGTAAGCTAGCCGATAAGAAGGTGATCTGCTCTGCTCAGTCCCATAATCGTAAAAGACATTCGTTGCATCCTGTTTAGCCGTGGGGAAAGGACTATCACAGGGTATTTTGGGTTTATGGGCCATATGTGTTTCCGTTTATGTATATCTGCAATAAACTAAATCAAAGCATTGCCGACCACATTGTATTGAGTGCATGTTTATACCATCAACAACACTTTAGCGTCGGCTTTGCCTGCCCAATATTGAATTTTGTGTGCTATGGTAAGTAGTTAAGTATAATTATCGCAAATTATTTTGGTGTTATCGCTAACACCCGATATTGGCCTATTATTTTCTCAAGGAAGCAATCCTTTGACTCAGCAGACAAAACTTTTCGCGTCCAAATGGTTGATATTTTTTTTGGCAACCTTACCTTTACAAACACTGCTTGCCGAGGGATCGGCATTCTTGGAACCCAGTGTTAGCAAGGAAATCAACACGATTATCACGGCAAGGCAGAACCCGTACCTGAGGCAGTCTAATTTTTCTAATCGAACCGAAGATCTTGATGCACTCTATAAACGCGCCAACTACCAATTACTATGGCTAGGTAATGCCCATTCAGCCAAAAACACGGCTGATGCCCTTGATCTTTTAGCGAACGCTTCAACTCAGGGCTTAATCCAGGAGAATTATGATGCAGAAATGCTGCGAAAAAAATATAGTGTTGCCTTAACCCTCCCGGCAACGGCCTATAAAGACCTTGCGCTCTATGACACGGCACTCAGTATAGCGGTATTACGTTTTTTGCACGACCTCCATTATGGACGGGTAAATCCTCAAGGAATAAATTTCAATTTACAGTTGCGGGAGAAAAAATCGACTGATTTACCCGCTTTGATCAAAGACAGTTTAGCGCTGAACACGGTTTCTCAACTCCCACTCTTGGTCGAACCAAAGTTACACCAATACCAAAAACTGAAGTCTGCATTAGCCAGTTATCGCCTTATTGCTGCAAAATCATCCGTATTCAACTTTACCGTTAAAGGTAAGCTGCGGCCTGGAGAGCATCATCCTCAATTGGCGGAATTGAGCAAATTTTTAGCTAGCGTGGGTGATTTACCCGAAGATACCTTAGTCAGCCCTACTGAAAAAAACCCGAAATACACTGCTAATATTGTAGAAGCCGTAAAAAAATTCCAGCTCCGTCATGGTTTAGGTGCTGATGGCACGATAGGGTCAGGCACTGCCGCTGCGATCAACGAACCTTTAACACAGCGCATAACGCAGATTGAGCTAGCTATGGAAAGATTACGCTGGCTTCCTGAGCTAAGTGTTGGACGCTCTATCATCGTCAATATTCCGGCATTCCAGCTCTGGGCAATTGATGACATCAATAATGTCGATGTCAACATCACCAATATGCGGGTAGTTGTGGGTAAAGCACTAAAAAACCAAACGCCGGTATTGATGGCGCAAATGAGTTTTATCGAATTTATGCCTTATTGGAATGTCCCTAAAAATATCTTAAAGGATGAGATTTTGCCAAAATTGATCACAAATCCAGGGTATTTGGCTTCTCAAA
>PMDM01000291.1 GCA_003155565.1 Methylococcaceae bacterium
GCTCCCAAAGCAGGCGCGCTACCAAACTGCGCTATACCCCGACTATATCTTTACATTGACTTGTTGAATTTGCCAACTGCCCTAAAGAGCAGCGTATGATAGCGGGGGGTAGGGTAACCGTCAATTGTTTTTTCTGGTGGAGGCGAAGGAAGCAATTATAGCCTTGTCTTAACAATCTTATAAATGCCATCTACAATTTGTTCGATGTCTTTGGTTGACCGCTCCAGTTCGGACAATTTAGCTTCAACAAAAGCCTTATCTTTAAGGCTGCCAGCGTTGATGTAGACATTTAATGCGGAACTTTTTAGTGCGCTATAAGCTGCCATGACCGCTGCACCGGCATCACTGACTGCACTGGGATTGCCTTTTTCTGCGGCTACTTTACTTAACTGGATGACTTCTACACAGGCATAGACACATTGCATAGGGACATCGGTTGCGTCTTTCAATACTTCCTGAATGGCTGCACTGCGGATCGCTTTTTCTTCCTCAGCTTCTTTAGGTAAGGCGTACTTGGACATTAGCTGATTGAATACGTCGATGTCTGACTGGATAAGGTCGGTCAGTTTGCTGCGTAAGGCTTCGGCTTTTTTCAGTACATCTTGCATTTCAGCTTCGACTTCCGCGAATTTGGGCTTGCCGATGGTAAGGTGGCAAACCATGCTGACCAATGCAGCGGCTTGCGCGCCCATTAGTGCAGCGGCGCTACCGCCACCTGGCGTGGCCGATTTGCTGGCGAGTTCGTCGAGGAAGGTTTGGATGGATTGGTTTTTGATTTCGGTCATTGAGTAAGTTTTTGTAAATTATAATTTGTCGCGATAGAGAAATCTGGGATTGATTGTCAGTTAGCGGGTTAAACTATAGGCTAGCCCGATATAAAGACCTTACAACTCTGACCAAAGACTTCCGTCTTTGTGATACCATTTGAAGCCTGATTGACGCACGCCTTCTATGAAGATTCCATGTTCTTTTATATTCCCGTTATCCCACCAGCTTGTATATTCCCCATGAGAAGCCCCATTTTTAACAAACTCAAGAGCTCTAAAGTGTCCAGACTCAGACCAAACTTGAACCCTGCCGTGCGGCACTCCTGAAACATATTCACACTCTGTAAATATTTGTCCATTTTCATGCCACCATTGTTCTAAACCATCTTTAGCACCATTTATTTCGTAGTGTTCAGATTTTATTGAGCCACTTGCAAAATACTCTCGAACTAGAACTTTTTCCATATTTTACTTTTTTATCTTTATTGCTGTAAGTAAGTTTAGGCTTTGCCCATGACACAACAATTTGTTCAACATATCGGGTTAGCTTGTGAAAGCAAAGCCCGATATTTGACTGGCTAAAATGGTTATTCACGCCGCCAACTGGTTGTACCATTAGGTTTGTCTTCCAGAATCACACCATATTGCTTTAACTCGTCGCGGATTTTATCCGCTAATACCCAATGCTTGGATTTTTTGGCTTCCACTCTTAGATGAATTTGTTGCTCGACATAAATATCATTTATGGTAACGGCACCAAATGCACTTACAGTGTCATCCTGATTAACAGCATTAATGACAGCATTGACAATATCTCTTTGGAAAAAAAGATTTGAATCCTGCTGCAAAAGCCCAAGTAAACTTCCTAAATTTTTAAGAGTGAATGCTAACTGTCCTGCCCTTTTTTCATCGACTCCCTTAGCTTTATTGAGTTCTCTGGCAAGATCAAACAAAAAAGCCATTGCAACTGGCGTATTAAAATCATCATCCATCGCCAGTTCAAAACGATTTTTATAATTGTCTTCTAGTGGGACTTCAATTAACTCCACATCTCGCAAAGCGGTATACAATCGAGTTAATGCGGCTTTTGCATCATTCAATTGCTCATCCGAATAATTCAACGGGCTGCGGTAATGGCTGGATAGGATAAAAAACCGGATGATTTCCGGTTGATATTGTTTTAGCACTTCCCGCACAGTAAAAAAATTACCCAAAGACTTGGACATTTTTTCATTATCCACACGCACGAAACCATTGTGCATCCAGACGTTGACAAATTTCTCATCGGTTGCGCCTTCGGACTGGGCGATTTCATTTTCATGGTGGGGAAACTGTAAATCCATGCCGCCGCCATGAATGTCAAAATGATTGCCCAGGCAGCAGGTGGACATGGCAGAACATTCGATGTGCCAGCCGGGACGGCCAGAACCCCAAGGCGACTTCCAAGACGGCTCGCCTGCTTTTACCATTTTCCATAACACAAAATCCAGCGGGTCTTGTTTGGCTTGATCGACATCGACACGCTCACCGGCTTGCAGGTCGGCGAGGTTTTTACCCGATAGCTTGCCATAAGGCTTGAACTTGTTGACCGAATAGAATACGTCGCCATTAGTCCCTACATAGGCCAGCCCTTTGTCGATTAAGGTGGCTATCATGGCGATAATGGCGGGTATGGATTGGGTTGCCTTGGGCTCGGCATCAGGCGGCAAGATGTTTAATGCGCGTTCGTCTTCGTGCATGGCATCAATGAAGCGCTGGGTTAATGCCGTAAAGTCTTCTCCGTTCTCGTTGGCACGATTGATAATCTTATCGTCGATGTCGGTAATATTGCGGACATAAGTCAGTTCGTAACCTTTATGGCGAAAATACCGAGCCACCGTATCAAACACCACCATCACACGGGCATGGCCTATGTGGCAATAATCGTACACGGTCATTCCGCACACATACATGCCGACTTTGCCCGGTATACGCGGCTGGAATTCTTCTTTTTTTCGGGTCAGGGTGTTATAAATTTTCAAGATAAACTCTCGGTAATAGGATTTGTCCGTTCACTGTGTGGCAATCGTTTTGGCAAAGGGAACGAAATCTATCAGGATTAGTGCTTCTCTTTCAAGTTAAAAACACATAAAATTCCGTTCTTTGCATCAGCACTGGGAATAGATCATGCGTAAACTGATACTGTCAACTCTGTTGTGCATTAGCGCAACATTAACATTTGCAACGGAAATTAAAATGCCTGAAACATCATCTAAAATTAAATTGACGACTACACTCGGCTCAATAATTGTACAACTGAATACCGAGAAAGCGCCTGTTTCTTCCGCTAATTTTTTGACCTACGTGAATGAGGGCTTTTATAACGGCACTATTTTTCACCGGGTCATTCCTGATTTCATGGCTCA